>JAGRAW010000070.1 GCA_020434415.1 Bdellovibrionales bacterium | reverse complement strand
AGCCGAGTAAGATCGGCTTCCTTTCCGGCGATGCCCACCACCGCCGGACAACGGGCGTAGAGCGCTCTTGCCTCTTCAAAATCGAGGCCGCAGTCCGCCATCAAAACTAGTTTAATGCTCCACTCGGTATCAGCCGAGCGATCCCGGGCGCCTTCGAGCACGAGCTCGTAGCAGCCCCCAACGCCATTCGCTTCTTTCATGACAAGCTCCGTTGTGACCGCCGAATCAACCCCGGAGTTGCATTTTCAGATAGGGCAAGGGATCGGCAGATCCGTATCGAAGCGTGAGAAACGACGCCGTTTCGGTACAGGGATTATTTCTGTCACCTGCAAATGACAATTTTCGGCACCGGAAATGCCTTTTTATTACGGTTCTGTAGCGAAGAACCGGTACTGGAGGATGAAAGGCAAAACTAAGGCCAACTGCAAAGCGTGGACGCCCCAGCGGCTCTGTTTCACCTTTCGATGCCTTCCGGAATGCACCGTCCCGCTACAGAACCCCGAGAGTCTTCAGCTCTTGAACCAGCAGCTTCGTGAAGCGAGGACTCTCGGTCGATTGCAGGTGACTGCCGTCAGGCGTTGTAAAAGGAACTTCGTTCGAGAAGTCCAGAAAATGAAGCGTCTTCGCTCTGGTGCTTGAACGCAGCAAAGTCCAGGTTGTTTTATACCACTCATTCTCGTCAGCGTATGGGTTGTCGACGGGAAGTCGAACATACACTACGCGCCCACCTCGCTCCTGAATGGTTTGAACGAACGGCTCAGCTCGCAATACTCTCGTGATATACGCTGAATTGAGTTCTGCCTTGACCTCCGGCGTGAGCAAGTCGTCGCGCTCCTTCGTCGTCTTGAGCTCAGCAAGTCGCATTTCGGCATTTTGTCGGCCGCTTTCCATCGTGTAGTCCACCGTAACTTGGCGATCAGAGCCGAAGGTGAAAAAACCTACCGGAAGCTTTTCCCCTGTTCCAAGAAAGCTCAATACTTGAAAAATGGGATTCGAATCATAGGGGTGAAGGATTGCCAGGTTTTCCTGCAGTACGTTTTTCACGACACGGTTTATCTTTCGATTGATTCCCCAATGATTATCGAAGTGATGTGTCCAGGGAGATTGAGAGGCACTTCCCTCGGTGAGTTCCTGTTGCTCTAGTACCTCGCGTTCGACGACGGAGACGAGCACGACCCCCTTGAAGTCCGTATTTTCAGCGATATCCGCCAGGGTTGCGAGGGAGTCACCGCGACCGATAACACCTAGTTGAACCACCGCATAGTCAGGGAGAAGCTCGGTTACCGTTTCGAGAGAGACATCAATTGATATCCTCGATGAACCGAGCAGCGCGATCGACGTCGAGTCAAGACTGTCGATCCGTTCCCGCTGCAACGCCCAAAGGTCGAAATCATCCGTCACGGTCGGACGGTACCCATGCACTCGCAAACTCCATTCCAGAAGTAGCAAGCAGGCGACGACCAGGATGACGGCACGCCACCATACCTTAGCCCAGGCTTCCTGCAGACTAGAATTGGAAGTAGATGAACGCACGATCAACCCCAGACATTAGACAGATGGTTACTACTAACACGCCGATAAGAGCGGCTCGAAACGCTATGCTGCACTGCGTCAACCGTTGTTCCAGGTCGGTGTTCCGTAGCATCCAATGGCCCACGATCAGTAGAAGAGCGACAATCAGTGCCACCGCATTTCGCAGTTGGTTGAGCAAGGGCAGTTCGTAGGGAGTGTGGTCTTGCGCGTAACCGAAGAGCGCGGCTGCAATCTCCAATGCGCGATCCAAGCTCGATGCCCGAAAGAAGATCCAGGTAACCATGACGCCAAAGAGCGTCAGCAGGATAGCTAAAGGTGTGCGAAGTCGACCTGGCAAGAAGCGTGCAAGTCTCCAATGCCGAACCAGCCGCTCTAACGCAAGCAAGATCCCGTGCAGAGCTCCCCATAAAACGAAATTCCATGACGCGCCATGCCAAAGCCCTCCAAGGAGCATAGTGATCATGATGTTGCGCAGCGTGAAAGCGAGCGAGCCGCGGTTTCCCCCGAGCGGAATGTAAAGATAGTCTCTAAGCCAGGTGGACAGCGAAATGTGCCACCGTCTCCAAAAGTCCGAAAAACCTGCGGCTCCATAAGGCCAGTAAAAATTGATCGGTATGTGGAAGCCAAGGATTCGGGCGATACCGATCGCGCAGGTCGAATACCCCGCAAAGTCAGCGAAAATTTGGCCGGTAAACGCCAGAGTGCCGACCCATGCTAGGTACGGAGTGACCGCTGCGGTTCCGTCGAATACCCATTCCGCAGGTTGTGCGAGCAGGCCGTCGGCAAGGACAGACTTTTCCCAAAGTCCAATGACAAACAGGAGCACGCCCCACCCGTAATCGTGTGCAGTGGGTCGTACCTGCTTTTGGAGCTGCGGCAAAAAGTCCGAAGCTCTTACGATAGGTCCAGCGACGAGCTGCGGAAAGAACGCTACGTAGAGAGCGTAGTCGAGAAACGACTGTGCCGGCTCCAAGCGGCGGCGGTACACGTCGATCGTATATGAGAGTGTTTGGAACGTGTAGAAGGATATTCCGACCGGAAGTAGTATGCTCGGTCGTTCGAAGTGCATTTGCCAACCGACGATAGCACCAAGGTCTTCGAATATCGAAAAGAGAAAGGCCGCGTATTTGAAAAAGGCAAGGAGCCCAAGGTTCGCAGTCAGGCTTACTACAAGTAGTGCCTTCCGCCTTCCGGGACGTTCTTCAGCGGACAATAACGCGACGACAAACCAATCTATCAAGGTCGAAAGCCAGATCAGCCCCAAGTATTCGACTTGCCATGCCGCGTAGAAAAAGTAACTCACGCAGAGCAGCGCTACCTTTTTTGTCCCCCATGCAAAGCGCGAGCGTTGCAGCAGCACGACAAGCGCCGTCAGACAAAAAAATGTAAACGAGTTGAATTGCATGTCGATCCTGTGACCTGCCCGATCGAGTTCAGGCTTCGAAGCGGCTGGACGCTGCAGCGGTCAAAGCAGCAAGGCGGCCCCCTCCAAACCACAAACTCCGGTACTACCTTGTATCGACGATGCTGAGGTTCACCCTGAGTGCTAGCCGCCAGACGGCGAGAAACAGGCAGTAGTTGCCTATGCAATTACGCCAAGATTCATTCCCTACGGGTTATTCAAGGGAAATTTCGAGGGCAGATTAGGCACCCAAGACATGGGAAACATCGAGCCAAAAGCCGGGGGCAGAAAGGGACACCCAATGAATTGCTCTCCCGCCGCCATTGGGTGTCCGCTAGATTCCCTCCGCTAGATTTACCAAAGTCGAAAGAGCTATCCGCCCAAATTCGGGGAGCGCCGCAGCTATCGGCTATCGGCGGTGGGCCAGCCAAGAAGCCAAGCTAAAGGCTAGACATTCTGTTTGCAATTTGCAAACAACGAACGTAAAATACATCTTAGGATGGAGGCTACCGTGAAAGCTCAAGATATTGCCGTTCTTCTTAAAGTGTTTCTTTGGAGGGACCGCTCGTGGTCGCAGCGGGAGCTTGCTGTTGCGCTGGGGCTGAGCGTTTCCGAGGCGAACCACGCACTTAAACGACTCGCTCTAGCAAAGCTCTACAATCCTCACCGCAAACAGGTGATCCGCAAGTCAGCCGAGGAGCTACTCCTTCACGGCGTGAAGTTCTTCTACCCGGCACGAATTGGCGCGATTGCCTACGGGATACCCACCGCGCATGCGGCAAAACCGCTTTCCGATCTGCTAGTGTTTGACGCAGCAGATAAGCTGGTATGGCCGGATGCGAACGGCGAGGAAAAAGGCCAGAGCTTGGAACCTCTCTACCCGACGCTTCCGCGGGCGGCCAAAGGAGACCCGGAGCTCCATGAGCTGTTGGCGCTTATCGATGCGATCCGTGCCGGCGGAGCCCGCGAACGCGCCCTTGCCGAGGAGCAACTGAGCGCGAGGCTCCTGGGAACATGAGCGTCATCTCGCCGAACGTTCAGCGCATCGAGCAGGTGGCAGAGGCGCTCGGCGACCTCTGCAAGGAGATGCTCTTTACCGGCGGTTCATCTGTGGAGCTCTATCTCGAGCGTCCTTCGGTCCAACCGATACGACCGACCAAAGATGTCGATTGCATCACTCGGGTGATAACTCGCAGGGAACTAAAGGAGCTGGAGGAGGCGCTTCGTTCGCGAGGCTTCGAGCATGCCGGTCTTCGCGGGGAGAAGGGACCGCCGTGCCGTTTCGTGCTTGGAGACATCCTCGTAGATTTCATGCCGCTCGACGTGAGGGTGATGGGCTTCAGCAACCGGTGGTTCAAAGACGCGGTCGCAGCCCCGGATACGAGAATCCTCCCTTCTGGCCGGGAAATAAAGATACCCTCCCTTCCTTGCTTTATCGCCATTAAGCTGGAGACAATGATCGACCGCGGCGGCGCAGATCTGCGTTCGAGCTGGGACCTTGAGGACATCATCGTTGTTCTCGACTCCCTTCGCTCGACCGACGACTTGATCGACGAGAGCCCCGCTGCGGTGCGAGAGTTTGTCCGATCTACTTTTCGGGAGAAATTGGCTGATCTGTTCTTCCGAGAGAGCGTCGAGTCTTGTTCGCCCGGCGGCTTTGACCAGGCGGAACGGGTGCTGATGGTTATGGAGAAGATGGTGAAATAGATCGCAGCGCGTTGCGCTGCGGACAATACGGAGGAGCTTGGTCTGGAGATTCGGTTGGGGGCCCAAGGAGAGACAAGCGTCGACAGATCCCAGACCAACACACTACCGGCCAAACACCAAATTCGCCTGTCGAGCTCGCCCGGCACACATCAGGCGCTCCCTTCGGAAACTCTGCATCCAAGCTCGACCGAACTCCAGCTCAGCCATCATCACATTGTGCGTTCGACACAGAGTTCGCAGGTTGTTGATCTCGCTAGTGCCGCCTCTTGCCACAGGGAGAATGTGATCGATTTCGAGCAGCTGTCGCTCATCGCAGCGCCGACCACCACAAGCGACATAGGTGCATTGGTAGCCGTCGCGTTCCAGCACACGGTCTCTCACCTCCTCCGGCACATACCGCCTCCCCTCTTCTCCGCGCTGTATTTCTTGCTTGGTAGCTACCGCCTCGTTTGTTTGAACGGACTTCGGAGCAGCGCTGAGCGTCCGCTCATGCTGGTCACTCCGTTTGGCTTTCAGTTGTGCGCGGTGCCGTCGACGTTTCAGACGTTCCTCAGGACAATACTTGCTGAGATACGCATCCAGTGCCTCCTCAAGGACTTCCGCAAGAGCGAGTTTCTTTCCGCCGGGCCTGCGCTTCAAGGTTTGTGCACGCTGGAGCTTCCGCATCACGCGCTCACACGCAGTAAAGCTGACGCGGTGCTGCACTTCCACCACAGAACCCTCAGTCGGTTCAACGGTTGTTCCGCCGCGGAACAACCGCGACTCTTGGTCTGGAGATTCGGTTGGGAGCCCCAGGAGAGGCGCTCCGTCCGGGCAAGTTTCAATAGACGCACGGCGAACGCCCACCGGACGCACTCGATCGCGAAGCGCGACTTCTCGAGCGGGAAACCTGCAGGCAACAATCGCTTCAGCCTCGGAAGCAGACTTGCCGGAAACTGCCTCCAGCAAGTCAGCGACATCATCCTCCGTCGCCCGCTCATCCATTACGCCGCTTAGTACTTCAATCACATTGAGGCTCAGCTCACCTCGCTCCCACTTCTCCGCCGCATGAGGAAAACGCTCAATGCAACGAGCCGCCCGAATCCTCCGCATGGCCGCACTCTTGGAGTAACCAAGCTCTCGAATGGAATAGTCATACAACGAGCTGAACCCCAACACAGCATACAACCGCCGCCGCTCCATTTCGGCCAGGTGGAAGACCACCTCGCGGATTCCGACATGTTCCGCAGCGACAAGACTCGAAAGACGATCAACCAGTTGCGCATCGGTAAGGAAGGAAAGATTGTTCTGCATGGCAGTTACTCCTGAAGTCTATGCGAACTAACCTTACCATGGGCATTTTCCGAAGCCCGAGATTGCCGTAGGTTGCGCAAACGGAGAGAGAAGACTCTGATCGGGCCAAAATTCCGCACGCCGCTCATCCATCGGCGCACAGCGCCTGTGACATGCGTTCTCGCAGTTCGAAGGTTCTCTAGCGGAGATGTGCTGTAAAACCTGTCAAGAGTTGTTTGAGGATTTTTCGAGCTGACAACTTCCAGCGCCTATAACAGCTCTCGTCTTTGGCGGTCTGATACCATCCCTCTTAGTAGCAGGCCTTTCCAGATCGCTTTGTTTCTCGAGCACCAATCTCGATGCCCTGAAACGCGGATCATCCGTCGGCCGAGAAGCTGCGCGCACTAAAGGCACCCCGGATCCGGCAGGGTGTGTCTCGAAATCTGCTGCATCGAGTGTGGTCGAGGAGCTGGGTCGCTATTTCAGTACACTTGGCATAATGAAGTCGAAAGATCCGGCCGGCGTCGGTCGAATTCGTACCATCAGCGGAAATGCCGACTGATCGGCACCGACATCGACCGACACTAGGCCATATGTATCGGGCGAGGTTCCGAACACTGCCGCGTTATGTATATCGAACTCCTTTGCGGCGAATGCAGGTAGGAAAAAGCTTTGGCTTCCAAGCGTCATCTCGGAAGCCCCGGGTGCTAAAGCGCTGACCATGCCCGAATCTATCACTGCTCCTGAAATGCGCAGCCAGTTGTACATGCCCAGATACAGATTGTACGACAGATAGCTCCGCCCTCTCTTGGCGGCTGCTTCTTCCTGGACGTACGCGGTATCGATCGCACCATTCTCTGCGGAATAGAAATACGACACCGCTTGCGACTTCGCGATTTGGGAACCAGGCGCATGAAAACGCACGCCTGCAGTAGCGTTATTGCCGATAAGGCTGTTGAGGAGAAAATGCTCAATCCCATAGGCGGGAAGCGCCGCGGAAATTTCGGCGAACTGCTCGCCCTCCGAATTCAGGAAAGAAATATCCAGGTCGGAAGCAGTATCGGTCACATTTGCGACTTCAAGCCACGAGATCGCGTTTCCGCCGGTGGAGACAAACTGCGGCTCACCTGCCTGAAACGTCGGAAAGGCATAGGCGAACCGATTCTGGTCGAAGGTCGTGCCGTATCTCGTAAGAAGCGCGATATAGGGACCGCTTCCCTCGACCGGCGACACTTCATGCACACCGCGACTGAAGCCGGGGCGTAGCCCATGCCCGCCATCAAGATCGATACGTCCAAACTCCGGTAAATTCACCTGCCGTAGCAGCGGCTCTGTCTCACGGTCGAAACGAGTCGTGACCGTAAAGGATAATGGCTCTGCCGCGAGGTTCACAATCGTCAGCCAGTTGAGGACGGGGAAAGAGCGATCCGCACCGAACGCGCTCGGTTGGTAGGTATTGAACAGAAACGTCCGTGGCGAATAGACATCGGTGCCTAATGGGATCTGGTAAGCGAAGTCAAACTCTCCGGTTTCGTGCCCCGCGACAGCGCGGCTCGCTATCGACGTGCTCCGGTAGAAGGAAACCGCACCACTGATCGGGGCGGTGCTCCGGATTTCGATCAAACCATAGCCTTCAGATTTCAGTGCCTGAAACTCATTCAGAATGACGTCCAATTGCTGCCGTGGTGTCAGCGCCAAATTAACGCCGTCCCGAACGACTCCTGAAGCATCGCGGATATTCAGCCGCAACGTGACCGGCGTGTCATTGAGATTCGCGAGCTCCAGAATATTGGTGAGCCCAATGTATGAGTTCCAAAGCGAGTAGCGAACAACCTGAAATCCATCCCCCTCGCAGCTATCCGGCACCAGGTTATGATTCAAGTCCTGGGCGGCGGCCGGAACAGGGCTCGTGACCGCCTGTTTGGTTGTGCTCAAATTTAACGAGCGAGAGAAAGTTCCTCCTGTAGAGAAGAGAGACAATCGGTCGGGGCGACCATCCTCGGAGACATCTTGAAAGACTTCGCCTTCAAGCTCAGTCGGTAGAGTGACCTGTGTCTCATAATAGTCTTCAATGGAGCCGAGATTGAAGTAGCCTTCTCCGTCGTTCAAGAGATACAGTTGCCGAACGTTTGAACAGCAGGAAGTGAAACGGTGGAACTGATTGCAAACCAGGTCCCGGTCACCATCACCGTCGACGTCGAGGAGCTTTTCCGGTACGCAAGGACTGGGTCCAGCTAGCGCGAGTGAGAGTTGCGTCGCATTGAAGTCGAAATTCTCTGCTCGGTACACCTTTCCTCCCGCTGTGAGAAGTAGCTCCGCACCGGGGACCTCATCGACATTGCCGATCTTTAGAGAAGTTGCGATATGGTCCGAAACCATTAGCAAGTTCACTTCCGACAGATGTGCACCGGAGACGTTTCTGAAAAAGCGCAGCTCACTCCCACCGTCTTTTTCGGCGGCAACGGTCAGATCCAGGCGACCGTCGCCGTCGAAGTCGGCAATCTCGACGTGGTGATTGAAAGGAAGTCCTTCCATCAGCACCACAGGAGCAGCCTGAATGCCGCTCCCCGTGCCTTCGATAACGCTGTAGCTATAGGTCCGACTGTCTCCCGAACCCTCGCCCTGACGTATCAGCAAGTCTTCGAACGAAGTCCCGCTTATATCTGCAACGCCTGCTACGAATTCTGAAATTTCAGTGGTGGCAGAAGCGCTATACACGCCCATCCCACTGTTGGTCAGATAGGATTCGCCGATAATGATATCGATGCCATTCGCTCCGCGTAAGGCAATGATTGGTCCGCGTTTGGGCAGGCTTAGATTCTGTCCTTCGGTGTAGGTTCCAGCCTGCGCAGTGAACACCTTGAAGTCTACGGCCCCACTAGAGTCGTCTGCAAACCAGGCCACTACATCCTGATCTCCGTCGCCGTCTATATCCACTAGCCGGCCATCGACCGCGGCCTTAGCCTGCGGGCCGAGCGGAATTCCGTCGGTTTCGCCTTCGAATGTATACCCCGTGACTTGGAGCGCACACGAATCAGGCCGCCCGTCTCGATCGCAGTCTTCGGCAGCCTTACTTTCGACCTCTTGTATGTCGTACCGGAGATTTCCGTCACAATCATCCGCGACGGTAATCTGCGCCACCGCCACACTGGGGACAAAGAACAAAGAAAGCCAAAGCAGCGACCATCGAACACAGTTCATACGGAATGCCTCCTCGGTCCTTGATAGGTTTTCGTCAGACCAACCTTCGCGGAATCGCTGCCCGCGACGAAGCGTGGATTCACACTGCAAGGAGTCTAGCCGAGAGTTTCCCAAAAGTCTTTGCCGCAAGTCTCCTAAACCTCACCCCGCCAGCACAGTCGCCCCTAGCTTCTCCAGTGCCTGTGACAGCTCGCGGGAAAGGCCGTCGTTGCAGAGGTCGAGGTACGCGAAGGAGCGTTGCGGGTTGGAGAGGAAGGTGTGGTGTTTTTCCTGCCAGGCGTCCAGGCGGAATTCGCTTCTGCGGTAACACTCGCTTTGGGGGTGTTCGAAGATGGGGGCGGTGTGGGTGGGTTGGCTGGCGTAGAGCGCGGTGACATACCAACGCTCTGTAAGGAGCTGTTGGAAGCGGGCGCAATGCTTCTCGGTGGGATCGTAGTGAAGGGGCTCCGGCAGCAGCAGGACTAGGTGGCCTTTGGTCGTGGCGCCGATTCGACGTTGTTCGACTTGCGGACGGGCACGATAGCCGGAAATGAAGCCGTAGACTTGTGCCGAGCACATGATGCTGAGTGCAACCAAGCGCCAGAGGCGCTCGGCCGGAGTGTCGGCACCATGGAACGGCTGATAGCTGAGATACACCTGCCAAAGTCGTCGCGCGAAAAGCACGCTTAGAGCGAGAGGAAGTATGAGGAGTAGTGCGCTCCCGGCGACAAGCGCCAGCATGAGAGTTAGGAGTAAGGCGAACCCTTCGATACCGAGCTTGAGGGCGTGACTGAGCAACGTCAGGTAGTAACGCCACGCGATAACCCCTCCCTCTGCGTCGCCGCGAGCGTAGCCGGCAATGGTCCGGAACAATGCTCCGATGTCTCTCGGCATGCGCCAGTAGCAAATCGCTTCCGGGGCGAAGGCGACGCGCTTCACTACGGTCTTCAAGTAATAGTCGAACAAGCTGTCCTCTCCGGCTCGCGAGAGGTGTTCCGGGTAACCGCCAACGGCGAGAAGCGATGAACGCCGAAGTGCCAGGGAACGGGCCGAGGGAAGAAATGTTGCCGCATCGATCGTATCCAACGAAGGTACGAGAAAATGCGCCAGGGCAGCCTGAAGCGGCAACTCGACAATCGGACGATACCAGCCCATAACGGCGTCCAAGGTGGGGTCAGTCGCCAATGGTTCCAGCAAATGCTTTGCCCAGTCCTTATCGAGCATCGTTCCGGCATCTGTCAGCAGCAGGACTTCGTAGCGAGCTGCCTCGGCTGCACGATTGCGACCGGCAGCTATCGAGCTTGGAGTGCCTTCAATCAAGCGCAGGTCGAACAGGCGCGTCTTCTGACTGTCGTGCCATTTCTTGATTAGCGGCACCGTTTGGTCAGTCGAACCCCCATCGTAGATCACGACTTCGTTAGGCAACTGTGTTTGGCGGGCGATGGAATCAAGAAACGTGCCGATGCTCTTTTCTTCGTTTCGGCACGTCAGTATCAAGCTAGCTCGCGGAAGCTCCTTCCCAGCACGCGCGTTTCCCTCGCTGAGCACCTCAGTATAGAACTGCCCGCGATTAGCGCTTGAAGTGAGCGTGACCGCTTCCGTTTTTGGAATGGTGATTGCAGCGCGCGCCTCCGCCAGCAGCAGTCGATTGGTGAGCTTCTGTCGGACATCTTCGGGAAGTAATTTCCACCCTACTTCCAGCAACAGTTCGGCAACGCCTGGCATCGATTTCAAACACCTCGTATGGTCCGGATAACCGGTTGTAATCTAACGCGCTTTTCGGGTCGTCGCGCTTTGACAAGCCCCGGTTCGATGCTTATATGACATTTAGGCCTAAACAAACAGGAAATCGTGAGCGTAAAGTTTCAAGACTACTACGAGACTCTCGGCGTGGCGCGGAGCGCCACTTCGGAGGAGATTAGCAAGGCGTTTCGCAAGCTCGCTCGGAAATACCATCCCGATGTGAACAAGGACCCGGACGCCGAGAATCGCTTCAAACAGATCAATGAAGCGAATGAAGTGCTCGGCGATCCCGAAAAGCGCAAGCGCTACGATGCGCTGGGCGCGAACTGGCAAAATGGCCAAGAGTTCGTCCCGCCCGATGGTTGGGAAGAGTTCTTGTCCGGCTTCGGCGGTGGGGCTCGCTCCGGTCGTCGAACTTACTCGTTTCAAACCGGTGGCCAGGGAGGCAGTCCGTTTCAGGGTGCCGAAGGGTTCGGCGGTGGTGGGTTCAGTGATTTCTTCAACTCACTGTTCGGAGAATACGGTATCGGTGCCGCTCCGGGCGGTGGCGCGCGAGGGTATGCCGAAGGCAGCCGTATGGCTCGTGCCGGACGGACGCACGAAGCCGAAGTCATGGTGACTCTGGAAGAGGTGTATCGCCAGGCGACCAAAGCTATCACGTTCGAAGTGCTGGAGCAGAACGAAAGCGGCGTACCGGAACGCTCGACAAAATCGTATCAAGTGAAGATTCCGGCAGGGATTGTAGACGGGAAGACCATTCGCCTTGCCGGTCAAGGCGGGAAGGGCTCTTCGGGTGCTCCCAGCGGCGACCTCCTGTTGCGGATCAAGTTTGCACCCCATGCTCGCTTCCGCGCAGACGGTCATCGGCTCCACACAACGCTCAAAATTACACCCTGGGAGGCCGCGCTCGGGGGGAAGGTTCGAGTACCGACGCTGGATGGCGCTGTGACCTTGACTATTCCAGCGGGGACCCAGAGCGGTCAGCAGCTTCGCATCAAAGGCAAGGGGCTGCCGTTGAAAGACGGTACGCACGACAACTTGCTTGCCGAAGTCGCGATCGTTGTTCCCAAGTCGCTCACCGCCGAAGAGCGGGAGCTGTTCGAGAAGCTGCAGCGAGTGTCGCAATTTACGCCGCGAGGCGATCACGAGTAACCAATCGAGGATAACGCTATGGACGCAAGTCGGTTAACACAGAAATGCCAGGAGGCGCTCAGCCAGGCGCAAAGTATCGGCGTTCGCCTCGGCCACCAGGAGGTCGATGGAGAGCACCTGCTGTTGGCCCTCTGCGAGCAGCGCGAAGGACTCTTTCCGCGACTGTTGACGAAGCTCGATCTCAGCGTTGATGCATTTCGCTCCAGCATCCAAGCAGAATTGGAGCGTCGTCCAAAAGTGAGCGGACCCGGCTCGGAAAGCGGGAAGATTTACATTACCCAACGGCTCAACAAACTGTTGGTCGCGGCCGAGGATGAGGCGAAGCGGCTGAAGGATGAGTATGTCTCGGTGGAACATCTCATCTTGGCGTTAATCGATGAGGGTGCAAAATCGGTCGCCGGAAAGACGTTTCAAACATTCGGCATTAACCGTAACACCTTCCTCAAAGCGCTAATGGATATCCGAGGGAACCAGCGCGTGCAGGGTGCCAACCCTGAAGCGACGTATGAAGCGCTAGGGAAGTATGGACGCGATTTAGTGCAGGAGGCTCAGCGCGGAAAGTTGGATCCGGTCATCGGCAGAGATGCCGAAATTCGCCGGGTCATTCGAATTCTTTCGCGGAAGACCAAGAACAACCCGGTGCTGATCGGGGAACCCGGCGTCGGGAAGACCGCGATTGTGGAAGGATTGGCGCAGCGAATAGTTCGCGGGGATGTTCCGGAGGGTTTGAAGGAGAAGACCGTTTTCGCGCTCGACATGGGCAGCTTGATTGCCGGAGCAAAATTCCGCGGGGAGTTCGAAGAACGCCTTAAAGCGGTACTTCAAGAGGTTCGAGAATCGGAAGGTCGAATCCTGCTCTTTATCGATGAGCTCCATACTATCGTCGGCGCGGGACGCACTGACGGAGCGATGGACGCGGGAAATATCCTCAAGCCGATGCTCGCTCGCGGGGAGCTGCACTGTATCGGTGCAACGACCCTCGATGAATACCGCAAGTATATCGAGAAGGACGCAGCACTCGAGCGACGATTTCAACCCGTACAGGTTGATCAGCCGACGGTAGAAGACACGATTTCCATTCTCCGCGGCCTGAAGGAGCGCTTCGAGGTGCATCACGGCGTGAAGATTCAGGACAATGCCCTGGTGACCGCCTCAGTGCTGTCGCACCGCTATATCAGCGATCGGTTCCTGCCGGACAAGGCGATCGATCTCGTTGACGAAGCCTGCGCCATGATTCGAACCGAAATCGATTCCATGCCGTCGGAGCTTGACGAGGTGACTCGTCGGGTGATGCAGCTCGAGATTGAAGAAGCTGCTTTACTGAAGGAGAAAGACAAGGCTAGTCAGGATCGCTTAGCCGATCTGCGGAAAGACCTCGCCGAACTCCGCAGCAAATCGGACTGGATGCGGGCGCAGTGGGAGAACGAAAAGCAGGCCATTCAGAAGGTGCGAAGTCTGCGCGAAGAGATCGAGCAGGTAAAGCGAGCCGTG
>JAGRAW010000006.1:5019-36079 GCA_020434415.1 Bdellovibrionales bacterium | reverse complement strand
AGGACACGGTGATGCTCTCGCAGCCCCACCGAGCGAAGGGATGAAAGTACCCGTCGATGACCCAAGTGCCGGCGGAAATTTTCATTCATTGTGAAAGGCCCCTGTACATAATTCGAATTCCTGTGCATAGTTCGAAATCCTGTGCATGGTTCGATTTATTTTACGTGCCCATGGCTCCCTTGCCGCTGCCGGCCGCTTGAACCACAGTTGCTGCAGCAGGCACTCCCCCAGGCGAGAGCAGCTCGTCGATACATTCAAGGAACAGACGCTCGGTCTGAAACTGCTCGATTTCGCGCTCGATGCTTTGAGCGTTCCTTCGATACGACGGGTCGTCAAGCACCTTCTCCACCGCAGCTCGAACACGGGCGACGGTACGGTGCTCCGGCCGAATTTCCTCCGCCACGCGTAGTTCGCTCAGACGACGACTGCAAAGCAGTTGGTCCATGTTGGTAGGAAGCGTTACCAGAGGCGCGCCACAGCTCAATGCTTGATAGGATGAAGGACTCCCTCCATTGGTCACCACCACAGCGGCTTGGGCAGCTGCAAGAGCACCCGGCAAGAAAGGCACCACACGAACATTCTCAGGAAGAGAACCGACCTCGAGCGCTCCGCCGGCCGCAATCACCACTCGAACATCCATTTCGGCAAACGCCTGAGCGAGCAGCGGTATGATACTGCGGTCCCCTGACGAACCAAGAGTAACAAATAGTAACCGTTTTGATTCGACGAACGATTCCCACCATTGTGGCAAGGTTCCGTCGGGAGACCAAGCGATTGGTCCGATGTACCGATGAGTAACAGGACGGCCGACCGTCGGAGCGAGACTTGGAGTATCAGCATAGAGCGTCCGATCCGCATAGGTAAAGCCTGTCAAATAGTCAGGGAACGGAGGTAACCCGTACCATCGACGAACCGTATCGAGTCCGCGAGCCTGCGCGCGAAACAAGCGACGGAACACGACCTGAAATACCGACTCGAGCAACAGCCCGGTTTCTTCCCTGTCGTCGCGCAGCACGGCAGCCTCCCTGACCCGCCGGAAGGCGGGAGCAGGAAAGCGCTTCTCGAACGAAAAGGGACTCCAGTAGGCATTGGTAATGGCGATGTAGGGGAGACGGGAGAATGGCGCGCTCACTCCAAGTGAGACGCGCAGGTCACCGACAACCAGATCAGGTTGAATTGCTTCGATAAGCGCCAGTTCTTCCTCGACATACCCGGCCACTTTTTCTGCGGGGAAAAGGATACCTCCCGCATCAATCGTCTTCAAGAAAGCCTCAGGAGTTACGCTCTGCAGCGGCCAATGAGTGATCCCGTCTTCAGTCGAGCTGCCGCGTCCGAGCACGCGATCAAAATGCGTATCGGCAGCAAAGTGGACGTCGAATCGGTCGGGCGGCAACGAGCGTGCGAGGAACAGTGGCCGCGCCACATGGGCGAGCGTGACAGCTTCTCCCAGAAACAAGATTCGCTTCCGCATGCGACTCCTCATGAAAAGTGACAGTGCATGAAAAAGTGACACTGCATGAAACAGTGACACTGCCGATTCTATTCCTCCGCAGGACCCACCGCAGCCGTATCGCTTACTCGAGCACCACCGCCACTTCCAGTAGCTCGGCACTGACGCGAAATTGAAGTCGGCGCGCGAGAGGAAGGTCCACTGCCACCTTCGCCTTGTTTTGCGCTTCAAAAATATGTACTACGCAACGCGCCTCGTCTACTTGGCGCTCTCCCGCGCACACGGTCAACTTCCCCGCTTGATGTGCGGCGGAAACGATCGAGGTTGCTTCTCCTGACGCCATTGCTCCGACAAATACCATGCGACACTCGGCTAGCTCGGCGGCAGCGGCTTTTGCCTGAAAATTCACGACCTTCGCCGTCTGACCATGGATTGACTTGTCGGCGAGGGTTTCTTCCAGCATCAGGGTAATTGCATCATCGCCTAGCACACATACCGTAAAGGGGCCGTCCGTCGTGCCGGAGCGCTCTTCGGGCCACTGGATGAACTTCGCGACGTAATAGAGAAGTGCCGCGCGAATCCGGTCTGCGCGCAGGCCTGCCTCGCTCAAGGCAGAGGCGGGGCGACAGAGCAGGACGACCACGCAAGTCAGGCACAAGACAAAAATCAGCCGCCGAGGCCTCACAAGTCGCTCCCAAGTCGACGCGTGGGATGCGTCGCAATCGCCATCTTCGGCAAATGTTGCTGGTAAACGCCCATAGTTACGAACTGATGTCTAGCAGACCCGTCTTATGGCTCCTACTGTTTGCACCCCTCAGCACGGGTTTCAAAATTCCAGCGTTGCTCTGGCATATAGCGAACGTTCGATTTCGATCAGCGGCGGACCGAACAGATTTCCGAGGTACTCTTCGTGAGAGTCCTCCAGCAAGTTGGTGCCGATCAGTTCGATCCGGATCCGGTCGGTTGCGCGCCACCCAAGATGCAGGTCTAGTTCCACGTAGCTGTCGATATCCCCTTCAGATAGACGATCGACATAGCGGAGCGTGCCGTCAAATTCCACTCTTGGAGTAACATCCCATAACGACCGTAGAAAAAACTGATGCTCCGGACTTGCTTCCTCCAGAAACGCCTGCTCCCCTCCGGCATCTGAACTGTCATTGATCGCGACGTTGATTTGTAGAAACGAATACCCGCCGATCAGACGCCACTGCTCGGCAGGTCGAAACTCCGTTGACAGCTCCCCACCGAACGAATCGACGGTAAAGCGATTGTCGAAATTGAGCGGAAACAGCAGCACTGCCTGATCCGCGCCGAAAGGCACGAATGGCTGCGGATCTCCATTCTCAACGCTCTGCACGTCGCTATAATCGCTGTAAAACGTTGCGACCTCCCACGACCAAGATTTGGTGATCTCGCTTCGATAGCCGAGTTCATAAGTAACGACTTTCTGTGAATCGATATCTCGGTTGCCACGTAACGCCGCAAGACCCACAGTAGACTCGTCGACCGGAAACGCTGCCGCGGGCACCGTGATATCCTCGAACACCAGAGAAGGAAGTGCGACGGCGCGCGAGACGGCTGCCCAAACAGACCTTTGCGGAGAGGGTATGTAGATAGCCCGAACACTCGGCATAACTTCGAATTCGGTGTGCACGTTTAGCTCGAACTTCGAGCCGAGCGTTAGAAAAAGCCTGTCGCGGAGTAATTCAATGTCGTCTTGCACAAAGAACGTGTAGAGGTCTATCGACCGTTCGTTGGGCTCGAAATCTTGCGGAAAGCCGCGATCGGCATGGAAACGAAAAAGTTCGTACTTTGCCCCGACTATCAAGTCATGGCGATCGATACTTTGCAGCCGATACTGCAAATCGAGATCGTAAATATTGTAATCGAAGGTAACCAGCGCGCTCTCTTGTTCAAGATAGCGGTAGCTAGCAAGTGTTTCGATTTCGGCGGTGTCGCTAAAATCGTGATTCCAGAGCGCACTTGCAGTGGCTGAATGCCAGCGATTCTCACCACTGTACGTCTCGTTGTCGATGAACGGAGGGCTTAGAGAGGGCTCCGCCGTCGTCTGAATGGCATCTTTCGAATACTGACCTCGACCTTGCAGCGTTACCGTATCACTGTCTGAAGGAGCTAAATCGGCGCGCAGACCGCCAGTGCTTACCTGCCAATCGTCCTCTGCCCCTCCTCCTGAAGCAAGTTCGTTCTCTCCCCGATTCGCCTGTCGCAGATAGAGACGGTACGTGCCTAGCTCACCAATCTCTCCTCCGTGAGCCGCGCTTGCCAAAAAGTGTTCGTGGGTCCCTCCGCCGACCATCGCCCTGCTACCAATCGTTTCACTGGTATGCTTGGTGATGACGTTGATCACTCCGTTTACGGCGTTTGAACCCCAGAGCGCGGCTCCAGGTCCGCGAATCACTTCTATACGTTCGACGTCCTCCAGCGGGAATTCATTCGTTTCCCAATACACGCCGTTGATAGTGGGAGAGAAGATACTAACCCCGTCAACCAGCACCAATAGTTTATCGGCAAAGACCTGATTGAATCCGCGCACACTAATTGCCCATTTATTTGCTGCGACTCTCCCGACATTCACTCCCGGAACAAGCCGTAGCACCTCCGCAATATGGGTGGCTCCAGAGCGACGAATATCCTCGGTGGTCAGCACATAAACAGCCGAAGCAGTGTTGGCGACGATTTCCTCCTTCTTTCCGGGCGAAGTGACCACGAGATCGAAATTCAGCAGGCGCTCGATACCGACCTCCGTGAGGTCGGCGGGAAGCTCTTGATCGGTTGCGGGTTCCGCGAGCGCATCGGAGGTATCTAGTTCCCATGCCCAAAACATCGCAAAGACAGGTAGAAGGATGAGACGACGAAACGTGGGTGATCGCATTGTTGCCTCTCCTTTTCAGCCGGGGGATTGCCTCGATTGAGGTATCAGTTACCATACGAGTACGACCAGGCGAACCCCTTTATCCACTAAAGAGGCGTGCTCAAGGCTTCGCCTTGTGAGCATCGAGTGAGCATCATGAGTCAATCGAACGTAATGAAACTGGAACGCGTCTTGGATGAATGGAGCGGGGTTTTAGGAACCGGGTTTTGCCTCACAGACAGCAAAAAACTTGCTGCGGCAGGTCGGAGTGCTTCGCACGAGCCGATTGAACCGATCGCGATTCTCCAGCCGAAGACAGTGGCAGAAGTACAGCAGGTAGTAAGAATCGCTACCCGCCATGGATGTCCTCTGCATCCCGTCAGTGGTGGAAAGAATATCGGCTATGGCGCAGCATGCCCGCCTGGCCACGGCATGGCGCTGCTCGACCTCTCACGAATGGACCGGGTGGTAGAGGTGAACTCCGAGCTTTGTTATGCTGTGATAGAGCCGGGAGTCACTCAGGGCGCGCTGAGCGATCTCCTCCAGCAGCAGGCTCCAACGCTCATGATGGATTCGACCGGTGCCCCAAGGTCGGCCAGCGTTATCGGAAGCGTGCTGGAGCGCGGCCATGGCCACACTCCCTATGGTGAGCGAGTCCTCAATCTTATCGCTTACGACGTGGTGCTTGCGGACGGACGCCTTCTTTCTACCGGATTTGGTCACTACCCCTCGGCAAAATGTCGCCACCTGTATCCCTGGGGACTGGGGCCGGTACTGCATCCCCTCTTTACCCAGTCGAACTACGGCGTAGTTGTTCGCGCTACCGTTTGGTTGCTACCACGCCCCCAGTATTCGACGCTCTACACCTTCTCTTTTCCCAATGATGAAACCGCCGCTGCCGCTGTCCCCGTGCTACGGCAGCTTCGCCTTCGGGGAATAATCAACACACCGCTACATCTTCTGAACGACCTGCGCTTCTTGACGATGAGCAGGCGTTTTCCCTTCGCAACGGCGAAGCAGTCAACGCATTTGGACCAAGACGAGCTTGAACGGCTCCGACAACAACACAGGCTTGCGGCTTGGAGCGCGGTCGGTGCCGTGCATGGTTCCCGACGGGAAGTTCGCTTTCGTATCGGTGAGATTCGCCGTGCCTTGCGGGGCTACGCAACGGTGCGAACGATCAGCTTGAACCTCGTACGCATCTTTCGACATTCCCCGAAACTGTTCGAGATGCTCAGCGGCCGGCCCCATGCAACTATCGAAGCCCTGATGCGACTGGTTCGAGGGGAGCCAAGTGACACACCACTACAGGCGCTGTATTGGCGCAAACGAACGGAGGGGGTCTCTGAGACGGGTGATCCATTGCAGGACAACTGCGGTATCATGTGGTGCTCACCGGTCATTCCGAGCTCGGAAGAGGATTTCTTGACCCTCGTCGGTATTACACGAGCGACATGTGAACGACATCTGACGGACGCGAATGTCAGCCTTAACTTCACTGCTGAACGCGCTGCCTGCGCAATTGTGGGTCTTTTCTTCGATAAAGCGGATCCGCAGGAGTTCGCGCGAATGAAACAGTGCCAAAGCGAGCTATATCGGGCCTATGCTGCTAATGGATACTACCCCTATCGTGCCGGACACCGAATCGCCGCAGTCGCCCCGGAATTGTTTCACGAGGAGGACTCGTATTGGCAAGTCTGTCGTGAACTTAAGCAAATGTTCGACCCGCAGGGCATCATCTCGCCCGGTAGATACGGCATCACTTTACCATCGTCCAATTTGGCTCTGGAAAGTGAGGTAGTCGCTGCGAGGGGGAGTGTTCAGTTCTCTCACCGCAAATAGCGTCAACGCCTGCCGAAACCAAACTGCCCTATGGATCTCCATACCGCCATCGACCTTTATTGTGAACGGAGTACGACAGATCTCTTCGCTGAACCGCTGAACCTCATCACCAATCTTGCGTTCATCGCAGCCGCGGCTGCAGCAGATCGAGCACAACGAAGGATACTGCATTCCCGCCGAAGTGGTCCCACCTTCCTCATCCTACTGCTGATCGCAATCGGCATCGGCTCAGCCTTGTTTCATAGCTTCGCTACCCGTTGGGCAATGTTCGCCGATATTCTGCCGATTCAGGTATTCATTATCAGCTTCTTGTGGCTATGGACTCGGTTCGTGCTTATCAACTCAGCCGGAACTGCACTAAGTGGCGGCGTGCTGTCGACTCTTGCTTGTGCAGCCTTTCTTGTCGCTTCTGCACGGATTGCAACCGCGCTCCAAGGTCTTCCACTGAACGGGTCCGAAGGCTACGTCGGCGCCTGGATCGCGCTCTTGTTGCTCGCGGTATACGACCTTCGTCGTTTTCAGCGAAGATGGCTTCTAACCGCGGTCGTGCTCTTCTCTGTTTCCCTTACGGCCCGAAGTGTCGATGCGCCCCTCTGCGAGTCGCTACCGCTCGGGACTCACTTCTTGTGGCATCTACTGAACGGCGGGGTGACGTATTTGGTGGTCGCAGCCTACATCCACGCGACTGGAACATCGATCGCCTCGTCAATCAGCTCGAGCGACCGGCAGGCAGACACAGCTCAGGAGTGATAGCAGCAAGAGAGACTTGTTCTTCCGGGTACGCCTCCAAATGAACGCCGTATAAGCCTTGACCCATGATTGCAAACACCGTCGATCGAAGGCGAGGCGCGCGTTTGCCGCACACCCCCACTCGACAATTCGAGAAATGTACAGGTTAGCCCTCGGCGTCCCGCGCGAGCGAAGGGAAGACCTCGAGCGGATCCATCGGCTCGCCGTGATGACGCCATTCGAAGTGAAGATGAGGGCCGGTGGCAACTCCTGTACTGCCCACCCGCCCGATGATATCGCCGGCATTTACCAATTCGCCCGGATCCACCCTAATCTCATGAAGATGTCCATAGAGAGAGGTAAAACCATTATCGTGCTGAATAGTTACCAGCTTCCCATACCCTGCGTAGGAATCGGCAAACACTACCTTCCCGGGAGCAACTGCACGAACGTGCGCATTGACCGGCGCGGCAAGGTCGACGCCATTGTGGTGCCGATGGACTTTCCGAATCGGATGCTCGCGTACTCCATAGGTACTTGATAAGCGCGGCGCCATCAGCGGGAACACTATCGTCCCTGCCGATACTTGTTGCGCTGTCGCGAGAGGCGCAGCATGAGGCACGCCGAGTGCGAACAGAAGCAATCCTGTTCCACCGTGCGCCAGCCATTTTCTATACGATCGCTGCACGTGCCGTCTCACGCCTTGATACTGCTACTCAGCCTGCCTCGGATCCGACTTCAGTCGTTCCTGAAAGGATGCTTTTAAACGCTCTATCGCCGCTGTCTCTATGTCGTGCTCCTTGTTACCGGCCAACTTCACCCGTCCGAACGGCACCAAATCTCGGTCCGCTTTCGCAGCACGCGCGGCGGGTTGCTGCGGTGCACGGGCCTCATCTGCAACACCCGGCGCCGACTGCTGCACCGCTGCGGCCAACGCGGGAGCAAGACGCGGTCCGCTATTTACCGTTTGAACCGCCGTGCCGTTATCAATGACTTTCACGACGTCCTCCCGGACGAAGGCTCGAGCTCCAGTCGGAGTGAACACACGATACCAGTCTCCCTCTCGATCTTCTACGGTCAGTCGCGTCCCCTCTTGCACCTGCATAATCGGCGAATGCTCTTCTCCTGGGCCGCTCCGAAGATTCACTTTGCTCCCTGTCACCTCGAGGATAACCACATCCGCAAGCGGTGCGGCATTTGCCACAGGCACCGCCGCAATCGCCCCTACTGCCGCCGCAGGACCGGCGAGGCGCGCATGCAGCGACGGTCCCGAGGACTCCATCGCCCCTCCTTGGGCGGGCAAATTCTTTCGCAGATCCGCCACGAGCTTGGCGCGTTCTGCTCGACCTACCTTGCTCACGTTTGACAGCAACTTCAACTCAGTCTCCTTCATCAGCAACTCATTTTTGGCGGCAAGCAGCTCTCGCTCAACTTGCTGGAGTTTGCCGACGGACGCCTGAGACGCTTCGAGATCCGTCTGACACGCCTGCGTCTCTGCAGTTGCCTTTGCCAGCTCTTCGCGAACTCCGGAGAGTTGCTGCTCAATTTCCGGGATGCCGGCGATTGCAGCCTGCTTCTCGTCGAACGATAGCTGGAGCACACGGGCTTCCTCGATCGTCTTGCTAAGCTGCCGCTTGAGCGCAACAAGTTCTTCATCCTTCTCGCTCAGTGTCTTGTCCTGAGCATCAAGCTTGTCCTTCAAGTGCCGGAGAGCGATTCGATGCTTCTCCAGTGCCTCCTCGCTTGTTTGCTTCTGGGCAAGCACGGTCTGCCTTCGCTCATGTTCCGCCGCCAGCTCACGCTCCAACCGCTCGATCTGCTCGTGCAACTTCCGGGTTTCAGTGCCGAAGCCGGTGGTCGCAGCAATGACTTTCTTCTTCTCCGCCAGCTCATTCTCCAGTGTGGCAATGCGTGCCGCGGACGCTTCATTCTTTTTGATCGACGTGTCAAGCTCGCCCCGGACGGCCGCAAGCTTTGTCTGCTGACCGGCAAGCTCCAACTCAAGGGCTTGCCTATCCTTCTCTAGCGTCGCAATTCTGCCTTTCTGCTCGACAGCATTCGCTTGTAACGTTTTCTCTTGGGAGTCTTTCTGATGCATGCGGCTCGAAACCGAGGCAAGCTCCTGCTTGACCTTCTGCAACTCTGCACGCAAATGCTCATTGTCCTGCTCGATTTGCTTCTTATACTGCAGCTCAAGCTCGAGGCGTTCTGCCGCCTGGCGCGTTTTGACCAGTGCGCTCCTCAGTTCCTTCTCCTTGACCGCAGACGCTCCGGCTTTTTCAAGTTCAGCCTCCAAGGTTCGGATCTGTTCGTGCAATTTGTGCCCACGCTGGCGTTCCGTTTCCAGCTCAGCCGCAGCACCCTTGGAACGATGGAGGTCGCGAAGCTGCTCTTGGAACGCCGCTTTCTGGTCCTCTACCTGACGCTTAAGTTTCTCTGCGTATTTTCGTTCCTTGCTCAGCTCCTCCAGCAACGCTGCTTCGCGCTTTTCGAATGACTCGTGCTGGGCCTCGGGCGTAGCTCCCTCGAGCTCGCGGAGCTTTCCCTTGAGGCGCAGAATCTCGCTGATAAACCGTTCTTGCTGGCTCTGTAGTTGACGCTTCGCTTCAAGCGCCTCCGAAAGTCGCGCAGAGAGCGCCTCGTTATTGCTCGCCGCAACATACATCGGCGCACTGGTGGCGCGTTCGGTAGCCACGCGCTGCTCATACTCGGCAAGTCGCTGCAATAAGGCTTCCGTCTGTTGCCGCTCCTCCGCGATGAGCGCACGGTTATCCGTTGCTCCGGCCAAAGCCCCAATCGAAGGCGCACCTAGTGCCGACGCCGACGCTGTCGTTACCTGGTTAGCCGGCTCAGCGGCGAACGAGGCAGGAGCTGCAGCCAGTGCGGCCGGCACTCCTACGAGTGCGAGCGTAGAGTAGATCAATCGTTTTTGCTTCACCACAAAACCTCAGCAACCTTTCCTCAATCCCTAAGCGGGACAGCCCCCCCGGGCCGCGACCACTTTATCTTCCTCATCGAGACGAGTGCTACTACCGTTCTCTCGAACAGGATGTTCGGAACGCTCCGCTGAAACCACGATGCCAGTCAGATGACGTCAGTCGGACAACATCGCCTGCCGAACGTGCACGTGATTATTTGCGGACAGCTCCCGTAGCCGTCTATCACGTTCGCTGTTGATCAGCAGCTGTACAGCCCGAGGATTCGCGACCCCGGACATCACAATTTCGACGTCCTGTGTCATTGCGCTACCAATCAACACGCTGCCGATCCCCAGCAGCCTTTCCCAGATCGTTTGGTTGGGTTCGACTCCTCGAATATCCTCCCAGCGAAGCCTCGGCTGTCGCAGGTTTAGTGATACAAGTCCGATCTGAGCTTCGACGCCTCGTTCATCGATAATGAATTTCGCGTCGTATATATGTATCAGGATTTTTCCTAACATTGCTCCAGGTAGGAGCACCAAAATCGGCAAATGAAGATAATAGGTGGTATCCCCAAGGCTAAACAAGCTCCCGGCAACGACCAACACCGGCACATACCACGACACCACGACAGCGAGCACACAAAGCACGACGAATGCGCAAAGATTCAACAGCTGTGACCGCCACGTGGGATAAAAATAGTAGCGAATAGGCTGCTCTCCCGATCGAGCTACCGGGGAGCCGTTCTCTTGAATGTTCGAGGGAGTTCCGTAAATTTCACGTACGGGCGGCGCGTGCTCGGCATCGAGATCGAATGCTTCTTCCTGATCGTCGAAGCGGATATCGTCAAACTCGTTGTTGCTCATCGCTTTCTTCGCTCGCCCACCATCCCAGTGTCCTAGCGCCGTCGCCGAATCTGCAGTCGCTCTTCAATCGCCTCCAGGGAGTCGGTCGGTCGCTTCTCCGCCTGCTCAAGCTTCCACTGGTCTCGGCGGCTGGTGAAGTCTTTGCCCTGCACCAGACCTTCCCGATCTATCGGTTCGTCTTGTGCCTCGTCCACCTCGTCAGGCGTGAACAGCCTTCCACGCTGGTTGATCTCTTCCCTGCGCGCCTGCTGATCGTCGGTTGGAACAATTCCCAACACGCTCTTCGACTCGCGCTTCGTCAGATCGGGACTAGTCGATTCCTCCATCGCTCCCGGAACGTCGACACCTTTCGCAGTTCTTGCACCACCCAACAATCCGGCGCCCTCCATCTTCGGAAGCGTTGTAGTAATTTTTCCTCCTGCCGCTGCGTAAACACCGATGAAAACGAAGACTAGCAGCATCGATGTCATATTGCGCTGACTGAAGGCGGAACGGCAGATAAGGAAATTCACGACTTTCTTAGCGTTCATTTTTCGTCTCTCCCCGCAGCTCGCTCAGCATCGGCCGACACGGACGCCAACGGCCCTGGCGGACCTCGCGAACGGCGACGTAGGCTGGGCTATACCACCGCCCTTCGGCGTCGACCCCGGGTCCTTCCGGTTCGAACTGCACAATCGGCTCCTCCCAACAGTAGCGAACCACTCCTGGCGGCACGTTTGCCGGCTTTTCCACGGTAACGAACCGGGTTTCGGGGACGACGTGACCACTATTTCCCCAGCATCCGGCGAAAGCCGTGACCGCCGTAAGGCCGAGCACGGTTATTGCTACCTGTAGTATACTGCGTTTCTCCATTCCTACTCTACCTCGCACTACCGTGGCGGATGCTGGTACTGTCCGTCATAGTCGGGGTACTGCACCGGTTGCACTTTACCGTGGCGGATTTCGACCAATGTGCTGTGGCTTGGGCGATAATACACGCCATTGGGATCGAGCGCAGCGGGCACACGAACCTGGTCGTACATTGGTTCGACCCATACATCTTCCACGGTACCAGGCACTCGCTCCCGCTCCAGCTCGTTGACTACCTCACGGACCACCACGGTTTTCGTGCTGCCGTACTGAAGCGACGAGGTGCATCCGCTCCCCAACAGCAAGCATGCTATCGTTATCCCTCGTTTCATATCCGTCTCCTTAGAAGTTGCCTCCACTATGAGAAGCAACCACAACCACTGCTCCAAGCCCGCTACGCCAGACATCGGAATCTATCAGCGCTCCACAGGTTGCTATTTCAAAACGCACCCTATGCAGCCCGCGTGGCGTCTTTCAAATTCAGCGGGCGATTTCGCCGAACCGCTGCCGCTTCTCCGGTATCACGTTGCTGCTGCAGTTCCTCATACATTCGCCGCCGTCGCATTAGCTCTTTCGCGCCATGAGGAGCAATTTCGACCGCCCGCTTAAGCGCCGCGACAAAGTCACCGTCCGCTTCTTCGAGCATCGCGGCAAAAAGCTGGTTATCATCACCGTTGTTTGTCGAAACCCAGTAGAACGATGGCTCCGACGGAAGCACTAGCGCCGCTTCTCCGATATCGGAAAGCAGGAAGAACTGTGACTCCACCCCTTTGATCGTGTGTAGCCGCATAATGGTCTCTGCCTGCTGCGGATTGAGGTTGAATGCCTCAGCAGTCACGTGAAACTTCGATGGGTCCTGGCGAAGGAAGATTTTGTGCGAACTGTTCTGGACAATGGCCTGCCCACCTTCCCCGGCATAGAAATCTTCCCCGGATTGCGAAGCGGCGATAACGATCCCCTTACGCTTTCGATAGAGACGGAAGGCAGCTTCGACAACACCGGAAGCCGTTTTTCCGATCAAATCATGCGCCTCGTCGAAGATTAGCATTTTTCGCGTATCGAGCTCGGTCGGGGTGTTCATTACTTCATCCGCCCAAATCATCGCGACTTTGAGGAACACTCGCTGCAGATCCGGGTTTCGACTCAATCCCTTCAGGTCGAAGACGATAAATCGTTCTTTGAGTTCCAGTCGGCCGGCACGGTCGAAGAAGCGCGCATAGGTGCCTTCGCCGTAATACTCCCGCATGAGAATCGCCAGTTCCTGCCGCATGTGGAAATGGTTTTCGGTCTCGTTCGGTCGCGGCGGCTCCTTGAGCACCTTCACCACGTCTCGGAGCAGAAACTCGCGCTCTTGATCGCCGTGTCGATAGCGGTAATGCGATTCCATCAGACACTCGATGATTTCGTTCCGCTGGATTCGGCTCAGGGCGGTATCACCCTCCGTGCACATATCTGCGATGATATCGACACAGATATCGAACAAATCCTTGAAATCCTCGTTCGTGCGGTCGGGATCCATCTCGCCGATACGCGCAAGGAAGTTCATCGCAGGCGCTCGAGATGGCGTCGCTTGATAGATTCGACCGCCGAAGAGCTTCGCTACACGTTCGAAACCGCAAGGCAGATTCGGCATTCCTTTATCGAAGATGAACGTAATCGGCGGCTTTTCGACCTTCGAGCCGTCCGGCCGTTCCGAATAGTGACCGCGATTCAGAATAATCAAGAGAAAGCACAGCAAGTAAGACTTACCGGCACCCGACACCCCGCTCATGATCACGTTCGGAGCAACGTTCGAATCAAATAAGTCGAAGTGGACTAGTTCGCGGTTCCATAGGCTGGGCAACACAAACAGGGCATTTTCACTCCCCGCCCAGTTCCCCCAGATAGGAAACATCCGGACAGCACGAGAGGAACGCATCATCGATGTCCACCCTGGACCATCGGTAGCCGGATCGTACGCTCCGGGCAATGCATTCACCAACACGCCCAGGTCGCTAATCATGTGCGACATTGCGCGAGCACCGTTCAAAGCCGGGAACATCGCCAGCACTTCCGACGACGCACGTCTAGCCTCATCCATGTTCTGCGTAATCTGGATGTGATGCACACCGACACGAACTATTTGCGACCTGTTCGAGTATAGCTCCTCGCGTGCTTGACGAATCGTCGTAATTTGGTGGAGCACCTTCTGGTTTGCCCGTCCTAGCGCCCCGACTTCACGCAGACCGAGGGAACGATCAAGGCGGTCGAGCCGACGAAGCTGTTCCTCTTGACTGTCCTTCGAATAAGTCACCGTGAAAATCGACTCCATCGGCAGGCTCTGCATCGGAACGGTCATCAACGGCAGGCACTGCTTCGGCGGCTTCACCATCGATACGGTGTGGTATACCCGGCCGTCCTTTACCAAAAACCCGTCTTCCGGATGATACACGATGGTATCGGAGATTTGATTGCAGAGCAGATCGTCCGGGTCATACTCGGGAGTAGCGACCGCATTGAATCGCCCGCGCTTGAACTTCCCGCCCTTGGAGCTCCGACGGTTGAACAAGGGATACATCAGGTCGATCAGTCCCTGCCCGTCGATACGCAGGGGGTGGAGACCAAGGTCGCTCATTCGCGAAATCTTTCCTTCGACCTCACCACGAAACTTTTCGACAAAGCGCTTATACTCTTCGTAGCGATTGCTGTTTTCCTGGGGATCCCGGGCGCCATGGGCAAGAATGCGGAAGGTATCCATGAAACTGTCGAGCGCGCTTTTCGCTTGCCACGGCGGGTCGTAGCGAAAGCCCACGACGAGTCGCAGTTTCTTGCAGCGTCGGGAATACTGATCCGACTTCGACATGTTCTTGATCAATCGTACCCAGCGACGAGCCATCCATCCGGCCACACCCGTCAGCGGATAGTCGTAGAGGCAACGGTCCAGAATATCCTGCACGTCAAACGTCGTTACCCAACTGAATTGACAGCTAATACGCTCGTCGAGGGAGTCGACGAGTTCTTGAATGCCATGACAGGTTTGGAAGGCCGCCGCATCCGATATCGAAGTTAAGAGGATTGGCTTGAGCAGCCACATTGACCAGATCGATGCGTCGCCGTGGAGGAACACGAGGTTCTCGTAATCCCACTTCACGTACGGAAGCAGGTTGTTGAACAACTCTTCGTCCTGATAGAGGCGCGATCTAGTGAGTCGGTTGATACTCATAGTGAACCCTTCAAACCTCTCCAGCGACTCGCCCTGCCGAGAACGGCAATTTCGAGCGCCTTACACCCCACTGGCAAACGGTAACGATCAGCTTCCCGGCAGTCGCGGCACCATATCGCTGTCCATTACCACAATCAGTCGATGCTCATGATCGAACTGTGCATAGACATTGCCTTGCCGGCCGATTTCCTTCAGTACGTCTTCGACGGTGCCTTCCATCCGAATTTTGATTTGACGTCCCGCGACCTTGTTCGGATAGTGCCACCTATATCCCATAGTCTGGGCGAGAGCCTCGATTGCTTCGCCTAACTTGGCGTCCGGCATGTCGAATTCTACTTCCGGCAATAAAGCGGGAGCTACTTCGGCCGTCTTGGGTGCAATCGGCTTCGGCAAATGACTCCACATCAGACGGTTGTATACCGGCTCCGGTGGTGTCGTTCGATATGCCGGCTGGTAGTATTCCACAGCTACCGGCTGCGTATCGCTACACGCGGTGCCGACACCCACCATAAGCAATAGAATGGCGATTCGGGTGGCGAGCCTAGTCTTCATACTCCAGTCACTCTACTCTTCCTTGTATACCCAGGGCGTGGATCCGCCCGCAGTCCCCGTTCCATAGCTCGCCGGAGGTGCGCCAGCCCCTGCGCCGCCACCGGCCGGGCCATACGCAGCGGCACCGCCGCCCCCTCCGTAGTTAATGCCCGGGCCGTGAAGCTGGCTCTCCATCTCGAATGCATCTTGTACCGCCCACCGGTCGTTGAGCACTCGCAGGTAGTAGTAATGAGCAGGAACTAAGTCGCCGTGAATGTTGAGGTGGTCGGGAATCCACATCAAGCGGACCTCTGCGGGTTGGATCACCGGATACACCGGCTGCGGAGCTTGAGCTCGACGGTAGGATCCCATCACCTCAAGCGCATGGCGCGCGCGCTCTGCCTCCTGACTTCCGCCGCCACTCGCTCCGAGCACAGCGCTGTTATCTCGGGCTCCAAGCGTGGAAACCGAGTTTCCTTCGCCGTAAGGATTGAGCTCGTCAGCTACCGGTCCCGCGACAGAACAGCCACTCACTAGCGAGGCCAACAACAGCATACCTAAAATTGCTCTACCCCTCATGACTCAGTACCTCGTGCTCCCCTTTTTTCTAATTCAACGGTCCGCCCGCAGCAGCTTGTATGATTTCATCGTTCAAAATCGCGATTTCCGCTGGTTTGGAGAAAATCGCGGCAACTTCTCGTCCCGATAGCACCTCCACGACGGGAACGAGTGATTCATACCGGTTGAGCAGCACTTGCCCCAGACGGTTCGAAGCGTCTGTGACCGCCGATGCTGCAGCAAATTCGACGTCATCCTGATTGACGGCAAGTCCGCTTCCGTCATCCACGACAACCCGCGTACGGTCGTCCAGCCGTTCTCCCAGAGCACCGAGACCGCTGATGATGGCAGTCGCAGCAATAAGCCTTCCCAGCTTATCGATGAGTCTGCCCTGCATCCCCCGCACGCCATCTTCCCCGACAATCCATCCATCGACTTCAACCACCGCCCGGCGCCCATTCGGATGACGGATAGAGAGCTGGGTGAGCCGGAACAACGCACGAGCATCAGCCTCGGAGCCTTGAGCGGCTGCAATCAGTCGAGCTTCGCCTAAGTCTAACGAAGATCCGTCAGGCCCGGTGATCGGTCCTGTCAATTTGAAGACAACCGGATAGGGGGTGCCATCCGTCGGAGCGTTCACACCGGTCACAAGGGAGACCGTGGCGGAATCGCCGGGAGCGATAACACTGACACGAAGAGGTTGAGGCTCCGGAGGAGGCGGAGCTACGGTCGGCGTGTCGAAGCCCATCGGCTCGAGTTCGTCCGGCCCATCAAGTTCGCGCGCCGAGGGTAACGGGATCTGTTCTCCTTGAGTGCGGAGTGCGGCTGCAAGTGCATCTACTTCCCGAGCCAGCTGCTCGAATTTATCGACCAACGTTTCAAAGATGCCGGTGACTCGCTCTTTGTGCTCTTTCAAATCCACGGTCGTTCGATAGAGCACGTCGTTCATTTCTTTGCGCTGCTTCTTCCCTTCTTCGATATCGTTTCGGAAGGCGACAATCAGGTCACCGTACGCCTCGGTCGACCCCATACCTTGCTCACTCGGCGTTACTTCCTTCACGATACGTCTTCGCTGGGGGCTCTCGGTACCGGTCAGCAACCACACGAACAGCGCAATGGCGATAAAGATCGCAGCCGCCGCAATCCGCTTATCGTTCTTGAGCAGGAGCTTAATGTCTTCAAGCTGTTGTTTCATCGTCGTTCTTCGAACACCGTAGGTCCCTTACTGCCACCTACTCCGCTCTTTACCCCCAACCTTGCAGCCGCTTCCGGCAACTCATCGACGCAGCGCACGCGTAACGATATACACTCTCGCTTTATGCCCTCCGGCGATTTGCTGTTCAGCCGTTTCCGGTCGCGGAGCAAGCTGCCAATTCTCTGCCGCCACTGCACGAGTTCCGTCTAGACGAAACGCCGCAGGATTGATCTTGTACGTGGTGTCGAGCAGATTCTCGACGTCGAGCACGTATCCCCAAAGATCAGTACCCATGAAGATCTCTTCAATCTTCGCTTCAATTGTGCCGTCGTGGAGCACGGTTTCGCCGGTGTAGCGGTTCGAACGACGATACCCGGGGATACTCCCGCGTTTGCCGAACTCGGCAACCAGCATCATCTCTCGCATAAGACCGCTGACCACAGTCGGTGGGGCGAAGCCGTTCGGTTGGAGGTAAGGATCGGTTTCCTGTGCTTCCTCCGAGTACTCCCCCTCCCGCATATCTTTGACATCGATGAACTCGTCGCGTGGGTTATCATCGTCCGAGGGCATGATACGTAGCGCGAAGGAACGCTTGTCGCCGAGATGCACCAACAACGCTTCCCCCTCGTAGGGAATTTCCGGCTGCGCGAATACGACAAGAAAATTCCCTTGCCGCTCGAGCGCCAGCGCCGAATGCTTCCGCTTGAATCCACCTTCGATCTTTTCCGGGAAGGTAATCTGAGTCGGCTCACCGGGTGTCACGTAGACAGGCACCTCGCTACCGTTATAATTCACCTCTCGGGCCCACGCGTCGGCAGCAAACAGGGTCGCCCCAAGCATCGCGCAAAACGGTACCACCAGGTTCGACCACCCTCTCGGCCTCTGTCGATTCGCCTTCATTGTCCTAACCGTCCTCGTTCTAACCATCCGTCAACCACACGGAGCACCGGCCGTTACGACTCGGTCGCCTCCTTCATTCGTTTCGCTTGATCCTTGCGACGAGCCTTCTCTTCCATCTTGTCTTCTTTGCTTACCTGCCGCTCGTCTGCTCGACGGAGTCGCATATCCACCACCACGATGCCGTATTCGTTGTGCACGTTACGGGGGATAGTCATCATCTTCACGTAGTAGGCCATCTCATCCGCAGGGAGCGGTTCGTTCCCGATCAGCTTCTGACGAACGCCGGGAATCCGAACGACCACCATGTCGAGCTCCGGAAATCGGTCAACCTTGATCATCCTCGGATTGATGAAAAACATTTGAGAGCGCTTCGTTTCCTCGATGGTCCGAAGCTCGCTGCCCATCATCGTTTCTTCAAACTCCGTCAGCGCGGGCTCCCAAAGATACTTCCGCGCCGTTTTGAATTGACGGCGAGCCACCGCGGGCTGATAGGTCGCAATCAAGTTCACCACGGTCGTTGCCGCATTGATGAACTGACTGTCAGGAAGTTGCTTCACCGAGTAAAAGCCCGGTTGCGGACGCTCAGGAACCTCGATGATCGTGTCTGCGAAGAAGTACATTATCAGCGCTGCCGCCACTGAAAGGGCTGTGGACGGCATTTGTAGAAGCGCAAGCGCACGCCATAGGTATGCCTGTTCGCGATACCCCTCCCAAAGGCGGATGGTATCGGTACCTGCCCGACCACCGACACGCTCCAGCTGCCGAAGATCATGCTTTAGGTTCAGTTTTTCCTTCGCCATCTCCCTTCACCCCGCCTTTACTTTCTTGCGCCCGGAATCTTGTCCCGCGGCACCAGTTCGATTGCTTCCGTGTACTGCCGCTCAAAGCTCGGAAATATCTCGTCGAAGCCGAGCTCCTTGAATCGCCACTTGTCAGAGACCTTCTTGAGTGGAGCGCCACTCCAAACTGGCTGCAACGCGCTTGGTAGCGGTATCCCCGGCGGGGGAAACCCGCACGCGGTCGCCACAGCATTTCGTACTCCGCGCTCCTGATCCGGGAAGCTACGCCGTAGCGCCGCGAGCGTCGTGGTGGTCAAAATCCAACCGAGCAGCATGAACGGCATCGCCCGGGCGGGGCTGTCCGCAAACAGACTAATCAGAAGGAAGACCACCAAACCGCAAGCCCACTCCATGGCGTTCGCGCCCATGAACGTCCAGTTTTCATCTAGCCCTTGTAGTACTTCGCCGTCGTCGAATTGCATGGCGTTTCGCTTACTCCTCTAGCTCCAGCTCCTCTCCCGAGGACTCGACGCCTTGCTCATCGGGAGTGTTGACTTCCAGACTACGAATTCGTTCCTGGATTGCTTGCTCTATCTGGTTGGCAATCTGCTGATCCTGGGAAAGTTCTTTTCCACCTTCATCCAGCTGTTTGGCCTCAGATCCTTCGTGAGCATACGTTTCCTCGTCCCCTTCCTCTGCGGTGCTATCGCTCAAGCCGATATCTTCTTGCTGTTCAGCCGGGATTTCGGGCTCTACTGGAACTTCGGTTGCTGACTCGGACTGCTGCAGGCGACCTGCAGGTTGGTCTTGCGCCGCAAAAGCCTCTTGGGAACGTGCGTCAGTGGCTTCTGAAGGCTCGACTACCACCGCATCCTGCTGCTCGGCAGTAGCTTCGCTATCCGGAGATTGTGTCGTGGCTGCCGGCGCGCGTTGCTCTTGATACATTCGTGCCCTGGCCTGCTCGAGCTCGTGAAGCCTTTGCTCTTCGCCATAAACATTGCTATCCAGCGGCCCACCAGGCACCGGAGGAAGTGCATCGCGCTCACGCCGGACCATCCGAGGACTCGCGCGGAAAACTGCTCCATCACGGGTGATCCGAGGCTTGGGATCGATGACGCGGTTGAGCTCCTCGGTCAGCGAGATGAGTTTCAGACGAAAGTCCTCGGAGTCGACTAGAAGGTCCGGTCGAGCGAGGCGACGCCCCTGCTCGAACTCCTTGAGCGCCTCCACCATCATGGCCCGTGCTCGGGCGTAGTGGCCTGTTGCTGCATTAGCGCGCTGCTTACTCGCATAGCGCTGCGCCTGCGCATCCTCGGAAAAAAGTGTGCTCGACAATAGGAGAGACAGAACAATCGCAGTGCCAGGCACGACCGCTCGTCTCGCAAACGACAGGAAACCAATCATTGGTCCAACCCTCAGAAATTTCCGGGTTTTTACCCCAAAACCCCTCATCAAACGTAGTAGAACTAGGCCCACTTCTACTGCTGTTATTCAGCCACTCATCCAGGAAGTGCTGCTTGATGCTTCATAACTACGTGACCTAGCTCGCCGATAAGCTTTCGGCAGGCCGACGGGGGAGAAGTTGGAGGAAGGGGCGGAGACCGATGCCACCCGGTTGGAAGTAGCTATTCGGGCGCGTATAATAGCTTCAAATTTCTGCACCCCGCTACACAAGTGACAATTGCGCATAACTTCGCATAACAATTGTGACGTAGCGGCTATTCTCGGTGAGCTTTACTCGAGCGCCGATTAAGTCGAACAGCTGACACCTTAGGCGGATGCGGAAACGCCTTCCATGGTCAGCTGTTCCGGGTGTGGCCAACGCGCTTTGACGAGCGACCAATTGGTGTAGTGCAGCTCTGCGAACTAGAGCTCGCAAGTGCCGCGAGCGCCGAACGAGGATTTCCGGGGTTTAGGGAGACGTGGGTTACAATCTTACGAAGCGCATATCGGTTCTCAAGAAGCAGGCTGACGAAGAGCGAATCGGCCATTGGAGCTTCTTCCGCACCTTCCTATTGGCGTTTATCTTCCTGTTTGTCGTTAAACAAGTCTTGCCGAAGGGAGACTACGACTCTTCGGTCGAAACCAGCGACGGAACCCGCACTGACACTTGGCAGGTCGATCTGGAAAGGCAGTATGTCGAGCGGCTCGACTGGCTGGAACGTTCGCCCTTAGTGCTCTTCCCCGGTGCACCGACAGTCTATGATTCGTTCGGACAGAATGTGGTCGGGGCATTCCACACTGCGGCACCAAAGCAGATTGACGAGGGGGAGGTAATCGATTTTAGCGCTATCTCGCTTTGGCTCGGTCGCGCCTTCGCTTCAGCATTGCTCCGCCTTGGCTTCGTCGTTATCGCGTTTTGGCCGCTATGGGTCCTTGCGGCGCTGGTCGGCTATTTTGCCTTGCGAAGCAAGTATTTCAACCGGAAGTCCGTGTCGATACTTGGAGTCTGCGATCGCGGCAACGGCCCCTTCTACTCGGGCATCTATGGTCCGCTTCGCCCGAACAACAGCTTTAGCGGCACCGATCTCTCTTGCCCAAACCTGGCTTGCCCCGCGATGGTCAAGCCGAACCAGGCGCTCACTCACCAGCTGGTGCAGCTGCTCAAGCAGCATAAAGCGCTGAATGATACGAACCTGCAATTGGTGCGCGTCATTCTTGCCCATGCGGATTTCCCGGCGCGGGTGGGTGAAGAGAATTCCGAAGAGGAAGATGTCGGAGAGGACACTGACCCTACGGAGCGCGCTTCAGCAACAGGGATGGTCGCTCCCGGCGGTGTTTTACTCGAAGCTCATGCACTGGAAGGGCTGCAAGCAGTGCTCGAGACGCAGCATAAGATCGCCCACTATGTCGATTCGCTGGAAAAGAAGGGAATCAAAAGTTCCGCGCTGAACAAGAATTACCCTCGGCACATTAGCAATATCGAGAGGCTTGCAGAGACGCTAACGCCCCTCGGCAAACAGCTCTTGACGGCATTAACCCCGAATCGGCTGTGGGCTATTGCCCATGTACCGCCACCGGTAGTGGCAACGGCATATCTTGCGATTGAGGCGGGAAAGTGTCTCGTCTTCAAGAGACATGGTGAGGCATTTGTCCGAATTTCCCTCTACCCGCATCTCCAGGCGCGCGCGGTAGTACAGTCGCTGGTCGAGTACCACCAAAACTACAACGGGGACACGCGCTTGATCATCCGCCAAGCAATCATCTGCTCACGGCGACACGGAGATTTCGGACGTGCGTTTCTACCGAATCGTATGCCACTGGAGAGCCGCGCGATCCGCGATTGGCTGGAGATTCTCTATGCCGATGCTGAACGTCGCGAAGAAGCAGCACACCTTGTAGAGCTGGATGGTCATATCGAGGAGGTCAGTGTGAACTGGCGTTTGGGTTTTGCCGGCCGGCTTCGCAAGGCGAAGCGTCCCGCGAACCCGGCAGCCCACGACGCCCTTCCATGGCACCTGTGGCAAGGCATCGCGTTCAAGTCGGTAGTGTTGATGCCGATGACCGATCTAATCGAGATGGCGCTCAAAGGGGTTCATGAACAACGTCGAAGGCGTATTAGTGAACTGTTGGCGCTCACGCGCCGGTATCAAACACGCATCAGCACCTCGGCACGGCTGCCGGGCTTCCGTAGACAGGCCATGGAAGCGGACAAGAGTGGCGAGGATTCCGATTCCGTGGTGCAAGCGCTACTCTCCGAACCCGGGGGCGCTCAACTTGTCGACCGTTGGCGCATAGTTCGGCGAATGCTGACCCGCTACAATTGGCTCTCGACGCGTATCGGCGATGACGCAGTGCCGCTTGCAGGCTTGGTTGAAGTGGTGCTGCGGAGCGCCCCGGATGATCCTGCCGGACAATCCCAGGGAATCACCGCAGTGGTTCCACTTCGGCAGCGCCGTTTTGTCGAGCTGCTGGGTAAGCAGTGGGAAAAGCTTTATTACTTAGGCTCACCGCAGCAGGAGGAAGTCGAGATCTACGTCGACAACGAGAAATTCAAGCAGCGGGTAGCGGAGCTCAAGGGAAGCGTCCAACAGAACGCGCTGTCGGTCGAAGACCACTCCGCCGAAGACAGCGCCCCAGAGCCTGCCCTTACTTCAGAGCAGGTAGCAGGTTCTTCTAAGCAGGTAGCAGGTCCTTCTAAGCAGGTAGCAGGTCCTTCCAAGCAGGTAGCAGGTCCTTCCAAGCAGGTAGCAGGTGGCTAGGGATTACGTTTCAGATAACTTTACGACGCAGCTCGCCACCCGTCGCCACAACATGACGGTCGGTGGTCTAGGGGCCTTCTTTGCGGCGTTACTGTTTTGTGCCAGTGGGCTAGCCGGCAATCTTACACCGCTGAGCCTGATGGTCCTGGGTGCGTTGGTACCGTGTTCCGCGCTCTTCGTCGTTGCCCTCGCAGTCAGCAGCCATCGTTGGGTTGAAGGCGAGCGGGGGCGGGAATCTGGCCGGCGTGGAGGAAAGCCGGTGCTGGGGCTGCCCCCACGTCGAACGGCATTCGACGATGCGCTGAAAGAATGTCGAGCAAGGGAGCGTTCGATTATTGATCGCTACCTTGTCGGGTTTGAGCTCGATTCGGGCGAGCCCATCTGGGTGACCGATGACGAAATCTGCGGTCACGGGGCGGTCTTTGCGAAAACGGGGGTCGGTAAGACGCTCTGGCTTGAAGGACTGATGTTTCAGCAGATGGCGCGAGGTCGGGCAAGCGGCTTCACTTTCATCGATGCGAAACGAGATCCGGGCACGCTCGCTGACATCATCATGATGGCTCTTATTACGGGGAGGATCGAAGACGTCATAGTAGTCGATCCCTTTGACCCCGTCTGCGCATACAACTTCGTCTTCACGACCCAACGCCCGGACGTCAAGGCCCGCAAAGTCCTGCGGTGCGGTCTTCCTCCAACCTCCGACCAGAGCACGACGAAGCACTACGACCGACTTGCTGCGGACGCGGTGTATCGCGTGGTGCGAGCGATGGAAAGTCTTGGACTGGCCTGGTCGGTCCGAGATATCGCCGTCGCCCTTTCCGCATTTATCGTGGCCTACCCTCGAATGAGGGAGCTGCTCCATGAGCAAGGGGCAAAACAGGCAATGGTCGAACTGGGACACCTCGCGAGCAGCTATCGCACCGCGAAGGGTAGTCTGGATTCAGCGCGCCTGACGGACAATCTTCGTGGTATCGCCTCCGAGTTGCACTCGATTGCGAATTCCGAAGCGGGAGAGATGTTCTGCGTTCCCCGAGCCGACCTATCGCTTACCGACGCCATTTTGCGAGGTAAGCTCATCTACTACATGCTGCCTCGGCTCGAAGAAGCAGAGAGCGCCGCTCGAATGGTAAAAGTGTTCCGCGAAGATTTGGAGGTGTCGATTGGGGAGATTACGTCAAGCCGCACCCACCGGCTCGAAGATCCGCATCTTGTCATCATCGATGAAGGTGCTTCGACCTTTGGGCCGACCTGGGCGAACCTGTTTGAGCTTGCACGGAAGGGTCGCTTCGCATTGTTGTTCGGAGCTCAGTCTATCGGCGGCTTGATGGACCAGGCGATGGGATTGAGCCAAGAGTTTTATGAACGCGTTATCGCGAACGTAAACCTCAAGGTAATCATGCGGCTCGGAGACAATCGCACCGCTGAAGACATGAGCGAGTGGATCGGCATGGTGAACACCACCAAGAAGACTATCGCCACCGGCGTCTCGACCAGCCTTAACGCGCGCGAGCTGACCAAGCACATCGAATTCAACCGTCGGACCGCGGACGGCATTCGTGACGGATTTACCTTCGCGGAGGATGAGAAGGCACTCGTCAGCGCCGAAGAGCTCAAGCACGAAATGTCCGCCGAAAAGGGGCTGGCGTGGTTCGACAAAGGTGACGGTCGCCTGCGCAAGGGTCGGGCGATCTGGTTCGACGCCGAACTACCGGCGACCTGGGAAGGGCGGGAGTACCTCACCCGGTATGAGTCAGTCGAAGCCGACGAAATCGGGCTGGCTGAATGGGTCGATGAACATATTCTCTCGATCGAGCGCCAGGAGGCCCTGCGCCGCTCAGACCATGCCCATCATTCGCCTGGTGAGTCGGCACACGAGACGTCGAACGAGAAACCGGAGCCGGCCGAAGACACGCCCGCAGAAGGAGGGACATTCCGTCTAAACCTACTGAAAGGGTTTCGGGGGATGGGTCGCAGCAGAACTACTTTGACGGCGCAAAAGGATCCCCCCGCCTCGGCTACTGCGGCCACCGCGACGCCCTCGGCGACGGACTCGGAAGCACCCTCGACCACGCAAGAACAAGATCGCTCCCAGGAGTCGAGTGCCACAGCACCCTCAGCCCCGGGCTCTGTGAATGAGGCTGAGAGCTCCAAGCCAAGCGAGACGACCCCGACCTCGAAGCCGACCCCAACACGTTTTGCAGCGAAGCGGGGGGCAACGCCGGCTTCCGCACCACCGCAATCCGTCCAGCCGCCACCACCGAGCAAGACGGCACCGGACGCACAGGCCCCCGGCGGCGCGTTTCGCGCAAATGCGAATGGAAGAGATGCGATCGTCTTCAAGGCTCCGGAGCCGGTACGAAGGCCGCCCGAGGGAGTAGCCGAATCAACCGAAAAGTCGGAAGCTTCAGGTAACAAGAAGCGCAAAAGGAAGCGCAAGCGTAGCAGCTCGAAAGCAGCCGAAGGACCCGTGAGAAGCGATGAAAATGCCTCAAGAAAAGAGGAAAATCTCTCAAGAAAAAAGGACCCGAAGGATACGATCGCTGCGACAGACCATCATAAGTAAAAGGAGCACAGTCCGAGGAGCAGGACTGGCGAAAGAGTAAGTGTTGGTATTTTAAGGAGATCTTGTGCTCACCGCTCCTGTGAGGGCAACCTCTACATTGCCGTCGGGCTGAGGAGAACCGGTCAGGCTGCCGACGCCGCCTGCTACAGCGAGAGCGAGTCGGGATTCTGACCCCACGCCGTCGACAGCACGGCGCCGGCAGGCTGCTGAAAGGGACTTTGACGGACCTTTTCAGCAACCCGACAGGCGAGCGTTTTGATTGTTAACTTTGACCTAAGCATCGCTTGAGCGTATATTTAATCGTTCAGAATCATTCGATGTTTAGGTTCACTCGCGAAGAGGATTTTTTCGGCAATGAACAGAATGCACTTCACCGTGGCAAAGTCGTTCGGCCGCCTGCAGCTCGTCCCCGAGCCGAACGGTCTACGCCTTTATTACGTGCCCATCGTCAACGGTGAACTTTCCGCTGATGCTATCGGTGCCTGCGACGTGCTGGTGCCGATCCAGGCAGTCGGCGGATTATGGGCGACTGCACGAGCATTTCTCTACGGCGTGGAATCTCTCGATGAGAACGTCATTATCAGAGACACCGAAGGCGACGTCCTGGTAAAACTGTACCGCGACAAGCCGAAGGGCGCGCAGGGGACGCTGAGTGGAGAGGAGATTTCTTGGCTTCGTATCGTCACCGGACGAAGTGAGGAAGAACGTCGTCGCATCAAGCTTGGACCTCGCGACTTACTGTGCATCGAGCTCGCGTGTAACGCCGTGCTAACGCTTTCGGCTTCCCCGCTTTTTCAACAGCCCACAGAAAACGGACTTTCCAGCACCCTTCAGCCAGCTGAACATGCCGAGCCGCATCGGCTCAATTCTTAGCTATAGCCTCTTAGCTATAGCCTAGTGGATCTTAGTGTCGCCTGCGGGGTCTTAGCTGAACCTGCCGGACTTTCAATGCTAAGGCTCGTTGCTGATTGCTGAAGAAGACCGCCCCGGCTGGTTTCTTCTTGGGGACTCGGTTCTGTCGTCAGACTCGCGAAAACTTCGCGTTCTCTCGCCTGGTAGCAAGCTATCCCGTTAGCGAGCGATACGCTCGCGGTCACTGACGAACGGCTTGCTCCAGCTTCTCGATGTGCGCATCAAGCTCAGCGCCCTGCTCGCCATATCGCTTAGCTTCTCGGTACTGCCCAACAGCCTCACGGAACCGGCCAAGCCCCTCGTAGGCCAACGCCAGGGTGATCGCTGTCTCTGCGCAGGGGCGCTGTTGCTGGGCTATCTTCAGCAGCGGGAGCGCCTCCTCATACTTTTCTTGCACGACCAGTACATTGGCAAGATTCATCAAGACCCGATTATCATCCCCCAAAGCCTCTCGCGCACGCTCAAGCGTCGTCTCTGCTTCGGACCAACGCTTTTGCATTGCATAGAGCGTACCTAATTTCAGCGACAGCTCCGCGTTGCCGGGTTCAACCACTGCCATACGCTCCATGGCCGTAACCGCGGCAGAGAGATCTTTGGACAATAATGCCGCTTCAGCAAATCGATTGAGAAAGGCGGCATCATCGGGTTCGTGGGCCAACGCCTGGCCCATCATCGCCATCGCCTCTTGGTGAGCACCTTGGGCAAGGTACAGTCCCGCCAAGTTATACAAGATGGTAGTATTTTGCGGATCGTGAGCCAGTGCTTGTTTGATCTTGGCTACGCCACCGGATTGATTCCCTTGGAATACCAGCTCTACGCCTTGCTCGTTAAGCTGCACTGCACGTTCATGCCGAGCAAGAGGCTGCACGGAATCAGCAGCTAGCGCACCTCGACCTGCGTCCTGAGCTGCCGAAAACATCCGCATCGACACCGGCTCGCTCTGGGCTGCAGCCGGATTAACGGTACCCGAAATCGCGACCACACCGACAACAACCCCCCTACCGAACAGAATGCCCCGCCAGAGCGTAGTCCTCCAGAGAGTAGTCCTACTGAGTATCTTCATCGGAGTTCTTCTTCTTGGAGCTTCCAAAAATTACACCGAAGCGAATGGAGCTTCTTTCAAGGTGCTACACATCTCTAGACTTCGCGCCGCAAGCAGAACCTGGTAGTACGGGAATACCATTCTCCATGCTGTTGCTGATTTTTACCCCAATTTGACGTATTCAAGCAAAGAATGTTCACGAAAGCACCAGAATGCCCCTCTCCTAGCACCCGCAGGTTGGCGGTGTGGTGGACAGCAATCAGGCCTAAGACACTGCCCGCAGCGGTAGTTCCCGTTGTAGTCGGCGGTGCTTTGGCTGCGCACAATGGCCCCGTCGATTGGCGCGTTTTCATCTGTACGCTCTTCACTGCGTTACTGATTCAAATAGCGACCAACTTCGCAAACGACGTCGTGGACTTCGAGAAGGGCGCTGACACGCACGACCGCGTCGGCCCCCAGCGCGTCACTCAGGCGGGCCTGGTTACGCCAAGCCGGATGAAGCTGGCGACGGGAATCGTGCTGTCTCTCGCGTTACTGAATGGCTTCTACCTTGCCTTCATCGGAGGTTGGCCCATCGTAGTAATCGGACTTCTGTCACTTGCATTTGCCATCGGGTACACCGCGGGCCCGTATCCCATAGCGTATCTCGGACTTGGGGAATTGTTTGTGTTGATTTTCTTCGGGCCCGTAGCAGTGGGGGGGACCTTCTACCTGCTCACAATGACACTCACGCCGGCCGTCGCGACAACGGGGCTCGCCGTGGGATGCTTGTCAGCGGCAATCCTCGTCGTGAATAACCTCCGCGATTTATCCGGGGACGCTCTCGTGGGAAAGCGGACTCTGGCGGTTCGTTTCGGCGAGCGCTTCAGTCGCCTGGAGTATTCTTTTTTCCTGACCCTCGCGGCCACGCTACCCTGCGCGGAAGCCCTGAGTGGGCTTGGTCCCCGGCACGGTTGGTTCGCCGCAGGCTTTTTGCTCGCAGCGAAACCTGCGGCCACACTTGTCGCAACCGCCCATGGCGCCGCTTTAAATCCCGCACTTGGTTATACGGCTCGGCTGCTCGTGATTTTCGGGTTGCTCTACCTGGCGGGCGTTATCGTTTCGCCGTAAGACTACCCTGCCCTGGATATTTCGGCTTTCGACTCTACGATCTGAGGAGAAACAAAGCGTAGCGTCAAATCCTAAGAGCGGTATTTCCTCATCTAATTTTCCCAAGCGGGGTTTGACTCCTGAAAGTCAAACCCCGCATCAGACCCGTTCCTACTTTCTCTTTTTGCTCAATATCGTTATTGCAGCGACTGCGAAGGAGGAAGCTCCGATGGGAACTGCCCCCTCGTAATCCGGAAGAATGGTGGAAGTGTGGACCCGGGGAGGCGCACTTCCATCGGTATCGTCCGGATGTCGCACTCCAAGACCCCAGCGGAAAATGGGAATACCCAGTTCCGATCCAAAGTTTGCGAAGTCTTCACTTGCTCCTTTGGGAGTTCCGGTTTCCTGGTTGAGCACCACCTGATCTTTGAAAGCAAATTTGAATGCTTCGACCACCTCTCCTGCCAACTGAGCGTCGTTCACGAGAACGTCCGCACCGATGTCAGTTCGCGGTTTGAGAACGACCGAGACTCGACCTTCATAATACTGCTCTGTTTGCGCTGCACAGCGCTCTATCTCTTGAAGCAGGTCCGAGAGCTGCTCATCGGTAAGACTTTTGAGCCCAAGTAGCGCCACGGCTTTTTCGCCGCGCTTTGTGAGTTTCTTGAAATGGATCTTGGCCGGATTGATTTTCATCACGTCCGCGGAATCCAGTCCTGCCACTATTTTCAGAAGTACTATCGAAGGGTCGATGAAAGTCGTCGAGTTTCCTGCATGACCTTCCGCGCCTTCGGCAATTACTTCATAGAAGCTGACACGCCAACTATCTTTGCCGATGCGGTATCCGACAGTGCCGACATACCCTGCCGGACCGATATGCATCGCTACAGCCGCATCAGGTTTCGGGATGTGCGCAACCTTAGTCGGTCGAGTCTGCGCGTCGAAAGCAAGATCTCGCAGCATTGCTTTTGCTCCGGAAAGAATCTCCTCTGCCGGTTGGCCCAACATCAGAAGCGTGCCAGACCACCGGTAGAGCAGCGGGCCTGCAAGCAAGCGCGCTGCGCCGACGAACGAGGCCATATGGATGTCGTGTCCGCACGCGTGCATCACGGGTCGAACTTCGCCATCTTCATCGGTGTAGGTCTCGAGGCTTTGATAGGAAACTCCTGTTTGCTCCTTGATCGGAAGAGCATCCATATCGGTCCGAATCAGCAGTACCGGCCCGGGCCCGTTTTCGAGGACGCCGATGATTCCGGTTTTGCCTATTCCCGTAGTGACGGTAAATCCTACCGCGCGAAGTTCCTGCGTCAAACGCGCAGCGGTTTCGAGTTCCCGAAAAGCCGTTTCAGGCTTGCAGTGCAATTCCTTGTATAACGGTCCGAGTACGTGCATCTCCTGCCGCGCAAGTTCGATAACATTCATTTCTGGATTCCTAGGAAGGGAAGGGACGAAGTGGAAAGAGTACAACCTTCAGCTACGCTGTTTCTCCTATCTGCACATCCGATGCGCACAAGGGCAAAACAGGCTTAGAGCTTATCCACGAATAAATCTGCTCTTAAAACGGGGAGTTCAAGGCAAGGTCGGTAAAACGGGAAATCAAAAAAGTGGAGTTTACTCAAGTAAATGAGTTTCTTTATTCTCCCGTTTTGCCGAGATTGGCCGAAATCGCCGTTTTGAGAGCAGATTTATTCGTGGACAAGCTCTTACTTCTGAACCGTAGAAACGCTGGGAAAGACGACTCACCTAGATCCTTACTTTAATAGTCGACCAGGGGCTCAATCAACAGCTCTCACGAAGAGTGCCCGATCACTCTAGGACTGCCTCACCACGTCTGTGCGTTTCTGTTCCCAGTCCGGGTACCGAAGATCCTTTCGTAGAGTTGGGTAGGCGAGTTCCCAATCGATCCTTCCCTCTGAGAGCGCAGCGCCCCTCCCCACACAGATAACCACCTGAAATAAAAACGTTTTTCAATTCACGATAAGTTCACTGAGGCACTGGCAGGCCGCTTGCAAGGTCTGCTGACGACCCCGCAGTAAGCGGCAGGGGTCCTGTCTCTCAACGTTCGTTATCAACGGTTCTTTCTCAAGCGGTGGTAGTTCGACCATGACGATGCAAGGTTTTCGGCGCGCCCTCGTCGGTGCAGCGCTTCTTCTCATCCTATTCCCGACACTCGTACTGGCTCAGAGCGTAACGCTCACCGGGCCCCTCTCAAACACGTCAGTAAAGACGGGTGACGACTTCTTTACTGACGAGCTTCAGAATCCACGCGACTTCAATGAGCGTCGCGACATTGGCTACGAAGAAGGCTTCGGCAACAACATCAGCGTTTCCAACGGTGTCTGGCGAGGTGTTAACGAGGGTACCGGCGCGTGGGTGATGCCGCTCTACCCCGGCCACAAGGACAACCTTTACGTCGAGCCGCTCCCGGGCGACAAAGAGCTGCCGAAGGTCGGCTTCAATCACCGGATCGACACCAGCAAGTATACCTATTTGTCCTACCTTGTGAATCCGAGCAGTCGGTCGAACTTTGCCATTTACTGGGAACACGACGAATCAAAAGA
>JAGRAW010000006.1:0-5009 GCA_020434415.1 Bdellovibrionales bacterium | reverse complement strand
CAATTTCTCGCGGACCCGACCAGTCCCCATGTCGCGTCCAACGATGGCTACTTCCATAACAACGCCTTTTATCCCAACAGCGGATGGCAGGTGTACAACTTCGACATGACCGACACCTCACAGTTCGCGGTCCGCAACGGCACGTGGGCGAATGATTTGTTCACCCTACGGTTGGACCCCTCTCAGGGCGCTCCGGCCGGCAGCACCCTAAACTTCGACTGGCTCCGCCTGGTCGACCCTGATTCCGCGCCAAAAGTGAATGTGACGTGGAACTCGAGCGGGACGAGCCTGTTTACCGTCATCACGGTCTACGTCGACAACAACACGAGAGGGAGAGACGGCTCCGTGCTTGCGCGGTTCGTCAGCGGAAACAACCCCGGCACGCTCGAAGTGCCGACGGCCATTCTCCCGGAAGGGGACCACTACTTCTACGTCTGCGCGCAAGACGTAGGTCTGAACAATGGTCCCACCAATTGCAGCGGCTACTCCGCGCGTCTTCGAATTCTGGCCAAACCGCGAGTGACGATCACGGCGCCATCGCCGACAAGCGGCTTTGACTACGCGTCCTCGGTCGTCGGCGATGCCTGGGATATGGCAAACGTTTCTGACGTCGCAAACCTTGAGGGCAACTGTGCGTCACAACGACGTCCGGAAGTGTTCTGTTTGCCGACCTTCCGACAGTTTTCGAACAACAGCTTCCTACCGTCGAGCGAATCGGAGCGTGGTGGAGCAGTGTTCAGCGCCACTGCAGACCTACCGCTTGCGGGGGCCGCAGAAACCGACGCTCAGCTACACTTTCAGGTGGCGCAAGGATCACCAATCACCCCCTCCCAGTTCCGTTATCTGGTGTATCGCATGAAAGTGGACGACACCGGGTTTGGCGGGATTGACGATAAGCTGCGCCGCGGCTGGGTCAGCCGACCGGTATTCTGGAATACCGATGTGGTGGCCGACGGCGGACGGGTCAAGGCGCATATCGTCTACGAGGGCTGGAAGACCTACGTCATCGACCTCTGGAACCCTCTGAACGCGGAATTTGTTCCGGGGTTTGCCGATCCGACGCAATACTCGTCATTTAGCAGACTACTGAACTTCAGCATCCATCCATTGGAAACTGCGCAACTCACCAACTTTGCGTTGGACTATGCGCTGCTCGTTTCCGAGAACTACCCGACGGATAATGCCTACACGATTACCTATGACATTTCCGATGCTGATACCTCGAACGGGTTCAGTGTCGAGATCTACTTCGATACGGACAACGAAGGGTTTAACGGCACGCGAATCACTCGCTTGACAGGTCAAACCAGCGGCTCTCACTCGTTTGACTGGGACACGAGCGCGCTTCCTGAAGGCCAAAGCTACTACGTCTACTTGGTCGTCTCCGATGGCGACAATACCACGCGGGTGTATTCAGATGCTCCGGTTCGAATCGGCACATTTGCTCCGCAGCCGGCGCCGCGTCTCGGCCAGACACCGTTTGATTACGACGGCGACGGCGTAAGCGACCAAGCGGTGTATCGTCCTGCGGCGGGACAGTTCTTCCAGAATCGCACCAGCCAAGGCGTGACCACACTCTCTTGGGGCGGAGCTACTTTTCTCCCGCTTCACGCGGATGTTGACGGAGACGGAACCACTGACGCAGGTTTGGTCACCGACATCAACGGCACGTACTTCTGGTACTTCACTCGCTCGAGCGATGGTGCGCTTTATGCTCCAGTCTGGGGCGTAACCGGCGATACGATCGTGCTGGGGGATTATGACGGTGACGGCACGGATGATGTAGCCGTTTGGCGCGCAGGCACATGGTTCATCCTCTATACCTACGGCGCCCTTGGCGTCGGCTGGGGCCTGCCGGGCGACGTACCGATGCCGCGTGACTACGATGCGGATGGAAAAGACGACCTTGCCATTTGGCGCCCGAGCGACGGCAACTGGTGGATTATCAACTCCTCGACCGGATTTGCGAGCGTCGTTCAGTGGGGGCTGCCCGGCGACACTCCGGTTGCCGCAGACTGGACGGGCGACGGCCGCGCCGACACTGCGGTGTGGCGTGCTGCGGATGGCACTTGGTACATCCGAAACATTGCTACGGAGGAGGTCACGGCGACACAGTGGGGACTTCCCGGCGATGTCCCGATGGTCGGTGACTATAACGGTGACGGGACGCTCGACCTTACGGTCTATCGAGCAGGAGTGGGCACATGGTTCCACAATTTCCGCAACGGACTCAGCTCGGCAGTACAGTTCGGCCTGCCGGGAGACTTGCTACCGCAGAAAGCGCAGTAACAGCTCTCTTACCTACGAACGAACGTTGACCTAGCCCGCGACACCTGCGCTTACGGGTGTCGCGGGCGCTTTTTCGTCTTGCCGAGCTGTATCGAACAGCTCCGCTATAGGAGACGATAGAAAGCTGGGCTTGGAGCAGGAACTAGCCCGAACAATAACAGTACGGCCCTCGCCGTTCCCCGTAGAGATTGCGCAGGACTCTATCTTTGCGCGGGGGAAGTGTAGTGTTTTGCCGACGGCGGACGAAGGACCGGCCGGGCTGGTATCGAGTTTGCAATGGTAGGAGTCTATCAAAAGCTGCAGAGAAGCTGGGTGCTGGTCGTGCATAGCCAGCCGCCAATGACCAGCTCCCTCAAGACCGCGATTCGCACGTTCGGGTGTAAGAATGTCGTTACGGTCAAGACATTCGACGAGGGCTTGACGTCTCTTTCACTTCGTTCCTACGGCTACATTTTTTTCGAAGCTCGCGGCGTCCGACCCGAGAGTGTCGCTTTTGCGGAGAGCGCCCTCAAGGCGTCACCAGGGGCCATCTTAATCGGCCTATGTGAACCGGCTGACATCGACCAGTTGTTTCGCATGCTCCGAGTCGGCGTTGCAGGCTTCATTGCCATCCCGTGCACGGCGGAGACTCTAGAGGAAACACTGATTGCCGCGACCAAGGGACTCGAGTTGCCGGAAGAACTCAAAGAGTACTCCGACCGAAACGAGATCTTTGTCGCTCTCATCGTCAAGCACCTGGACGCCCTCGCTGCATCACTCAAAGACGCGCGACAGGCAAAGTCCAGTTGGCAAGGATCACTAGGAGCTACCTGCCGCAGAGCCTTTCTCGATTCGGTGTCCCTCGCAACGCAGTTCTATCGTGGCAGCAAGGAAGAACTCGGGGCTGCCATCGGCGAGGCATGTGTCGAACAAGCGAAGTTGATTGATGAGCGTCGCCCGAAAACGCGTCTTGGTAAGCTTCGGAAGGAACTCGCGGAGTCTCGCGCCGAGAAAAAGCCGTCGGAGCTATAGAACGGTGTTCTTCTTGCGAGGCGGCTCTACGACGAAAATCCGGGAGACCACTCCGGAGCCAAGCGGCTGCCAGGTTTGCTTGATAGTTCCGATCGGCTTGCAACGCTCGCAGTAGAGGCGCTGTAGGGCTTCCTGCCTGCCGTCGACGTCGTAGCGAGCAGGCTGCGGGGGAAGTTCGACACCGCATTCGCAGCAGCACCGTTTGCCGAACCGTCTTCCTTTTGATTTCCCGCTCATAGGTACGTTATGGCGCGTTTCAATCTAAGCGTGCCGTGGGGAAAAACGTTCTACGGGCATACGTCTCCTGCAACTTCGCATTGATGCGATCAGGAGGATCCGGATTCGATCCACTGTTGCAGTAGCGGGCGATCGAACTTTCCGTTTGGCAGCAGCGGCATCGACGAAACGACCAGCAGGCGATCCGGCACTTTGTACGAAGGCAGCTGCTGACGACAGAATGCAAGCACCGCAGCCTCAAGGTCGACCGCGCTGTCGGTTCCTTCGATTATCGCTACCGGGCGCTTTCCCCATCGCCGGTCGTCAATCGCGAGGGTCACCGCGCGCTTCACTCCGGGTACGCGCTCAACTACCGCGGTGATCTCGGAAAGATGAATATTCTCGCCTCCGGAGATGATCATGTCATCGAGGCGACCGTGCACAGTCAAACGGCCGTGAGCATCAAAGGAACCCAAATCACCGGTGTAGAACCAATCGTCCGGCGAGCGGCTCTGCTCAGGTGCCTGATCGACGTAGCGCTTGAAGATCGATCCTCCGCGAACGGCAATTTGACCGACCGTGCCCTGAGGTACGGCGTTTTTTGTTTCATCCACAATTGCGATACTGACATGCGATAGGGGCGTTCCTGAAGTAGCGATCCCGTCGGGCAAGTTCTCGTCACACAGCAGCGTAATGTGCGACGTCGTCTCGGTCATGCCGTAGCTTGTTCTCAGCGGAACTCCTTCGGCGACAAGCGATTGCAGAAAGTCAATTGCGGCCGGGGCTCCGCCCAGCATCACGAACTGTAGCTGGGAGAGTGCTTGAGGCGCGTTATCACGCAGGTCCGCAAGCTGAGTCGGCACCAGCGAGACGTGCGTCACCGCAGCGGCAACTACACCGCTTTTGATACTCTCGAAATCTGAACCGGCACAGGTCGCAAATGCTGCTCCGGCAAGCGCCGTCCGAAACGGAATTTCCAGACCGCCGACGTGGAACAGTTGAAGGCTGAGCAACCACACGGAGCTCGGCGTCAGACCGTTTCGTTCCAGCGATGCTGCGGCACTCGACCAGTGATTCTCAATCGTATGGACGACTCCCTTGCCGACCCCGGTGCTTCCGGAGGTGAAGACAATGGTCGCTTCAGCGTCAAGCTCGAGCTCTGCCGCTTCGTAGGGGTCCGATGCTGTGGCAAGAAGGGCTTCGACCGAATAAGCACGGGCTGCATCGAAAACACCTGCTGCCGACGGTCCGGTCACCACCGATGCGACTTTGGCAATCGCGGCCTGCTCCAACAGCGTCTCCGCCTGCAATCGTTCGTTCATCGGCAGGGCGATCGCCCCCAACCGCAGGAGCGCGAAAATGGTCAGAACGGCTTCCGCAGTAGGCACTCCGAACAATCCAACCACGGAGCCACGGCCGACTCCCAGCGCACGCAACGCTCCAGCCACGCGCGCGATTCCGTCATCGGCGGCACGGTATGAGAGGATAGTCGT
>JAGRAW010000069.1 GCA_020434415.1 Bdellovibrionales bacterium | reverse complement strand
GAAGAGCCGCACGTCAATGGTGCCGGCACTCCCAACGGGAACGGTTCCGCCGAGTAATCGATTGCCGGGTTCGCTGAAAAGGTCCCGCCGCGGGTTTTCATTCGTCTCCGGGGACATGTCGCCCTGGTAGGAGAACGAGTTGCAGGGAATGGCTGGAAAACAGGCGGTTGCAGTGCTGGGTGCGGGAAGCTGGGGAACCGCTCTGGCTCATCATCTCGGACGCGCGGGCTTCCCGGTACTGCTTTGGGGACGCGACAGCGACGTGCTCCAAGGAATTGCTTCCCACCGCGAGAACACCCGTTACCTTCCCGGAGTCTCGATTCATCCCGCTGTGCAGCCGACCTTCGAGCTGGCAGAGGCAGTTCGGGATGCCGCCATGGTCGTCTTTGCAGTCCCGTCAACTGCAACCCGGGAGTTGGCGCGCTCCGCGAAGGATCTGGTACCGCCCCAAAGCGTCGTGGTCAGCACGGCTAAAGGACTGGATGCCGGCACTCTAGATACGATGAGCGCGGTGCTGGGCAGTGAGCTTGGCGGAGAGCAGCGAATCGTCGCGCTTAGCGGGCCGAGCTTTGCGCTTGAAGTAGTCCAAGGAATGCCTACCGCAGTGGTAATCGCTGCCAAAGAGGCATCGATGGCGAAGCAAGCTGCAGACGTGTTTCACCACGAATACTTCCGGGTTTACACTTCAACCGATTTGCTCGGAGTCGAGATCAGCGGTGCGGCCAAGAACGTCATCGCATTGGCTGCCGGGGTGGTTGACGGCTGCGGCATGGGCAACAATGCTCGCGCCGCGCTTATTACCAGGGGTGTTGCGGAAATGAAGCGCCTTGTGGAGGCGGTGGGGGGCGATCGTCAGACCGCTTCCGGTTTGTCGGGATTGGGCGATTTGCTCCTTACTTCAACGGGGGACCTTAGCCGGAATCGCCGTGTCGGTTTGAAGCTCGGCGCCGGGGAGCAGTTGCCGCAGATCATCGCAGAGATTGGTCAGACCGCCGAGGCAACTCGCAGTGCTGCGTTGATCGCTCAGCTTGGGCGGCGACACAGCGTGACGCTTCCAATTATTGATCAGGTGGAGCTGCTGCTTGCAGGCAATAGAACGGTCCAACAGGCGCTCACAGCGCTATTTGCCCGAGAACTACGCTCCGAGTAAGACGACGCGCTCCAGCGTCGATCACCTTCTTCCCAATCTGCCGGAACCCGTACAGAAAAAAGCCGCCTTGCCGGCGGCTTGGTAGCGAGTCGAAATCTGCTTCAAAGCGATTATTCCCGCTTTGGCGCGGCCACTGCCGCGCGGAAAATTGAAGAAGGAAGGCAAGATTAAAAGAAAAAAATCATCCAAAGAGAGAAAGGAGGCAGTGCCTGAAAACTCATACCTGCGGCACCTAAGCCCTCAGGCACTGCCTCAACTTAATCAACGACGGACTGCGGAAAACCTGAAAAACCGGTCGTGAACCAAAAACAATCGAAAAACGGGAAATATAAAACTGGGTCTCAGCCTCCCTTCCCGTGAGTACCCCGCATTTCAGAGCCTCACGGGAGAGGAGCATTAAGCTCTTCCCGAAAATAACCCAAAAAAACCGTTGTCTTTATCGTCTAGTCTTTCTCCGAGGAAAAAGACCTTCTCGTCCAACTACAGCCACTATAGCAGGCCGAATTTCACGCCGCAAGAGAAAATCTAAAGATTTCAACTACTTAGACTGAATGTTCATTCTACCGACTGCTGCCGGGAGGAATCGCGAAGCAAGGCGACGACTTGGCGCCCCAACCGCTTGCATTCAAGGCTTCTTTAGGATGAGGTTTGTGTGCCGTAGATGCCAAAAGTCTTCACCGACGCTGTTCGTGAGCCGGTAGCTTCGAGCAGATGAAGCTGATGCGCAGTGCGGTCTTTCATTCGAAACAGCTACAGACCCATATCGAGGAGAGTATGAGCCGCGACCAACTACGAGGCTACAGACGACACCGGATCAGCGGTTCTTTCTATCTCCTGCTCGCATCGGCGGTAGCGTTGCTAGGTTCGGCGGGCGGCTCCTCGCCGGTAACGAAGGTGCTGCTCGGTCTGGTGATCATCCTAATCGCAGCAAAAATCGGGGGCGATCTGGCGGTTCGGTTAGGTCAGCCCGAAGTGCTCGGTGAGCTGGTTGTCGGAGTGTTGCTCGGCAACCTGACACTGATCGGGCTTAATTTCTTCGAGTTTTTGCAGGCGAACGAAGCGCTCGAGATCCTTAGCGAGCTTGGCGTCATACTGCTGTTGTTCCAGGTAGGGCTCGAGACAAGCGTGGCCGAGATGCGCAAGGTCGGCCTTTCTTCTCTCCTTGCAGCAGTGCTGGGCGTCATCGCTCCGTTCTTCGGCGGCTATTTTGTTTCAGCCTGGTTCGCTCCGGAGGCGCATCTTCTTGTGCACGTCTTCGTTGGAGCGACGCTGACTGCAACCAGCGTGGGTATTACAGCGAGGGTGCTGCAAGAGCTGGGAAAGGTCAGAACGCAGGAAGGCAAGATTATCCTAGGTGCAGCCGTTATCGACGACGTTCTGGGCCTGTTAGTGCTGGCGATTGTGACCGGAATAATAGGCGCGACCAACCGAGGCACCGAGCTGGAGCTTCTCGGAATCGCTCAGATTGTGCTCTATGCCGTCGGGTTCTTGGTTGTAGCGGTGATGCTCGGGGCGTATGTCTCCCCGCTATTGTTCTCGCTCGCTACGCGACTCCGGAGCCACGGCGTGCTCTTGGCTGTGAGCTTGGCGATTTGTTTTTCCTTGGCGTATGCCGCAGCGATGGTCGGTCTTGCTCCGATCGTGGGTGCTTTCACTGCCGGGCTGATTCTGGAGCCGGTGCATTACCGCGAGTTACTACACCGGAATGAGAACGAAGAAATCGACCACCTAGTGGCCCCGATTGCGTCGCTGTTGGTGCCGATTTTCTTCGTCAGCATGGGAGCTAAGGTGGACGTGACGGTGTTCGGTCGGGGAGAAATTCTACATTACGCCTTCTGGTTGACTCTGGTAGCGGCTGTCGCCAAGCAGGTCTGCGGACTGGGTGTGATGGCCAAAGGCGTCGATCGGTTGGCCGTCGGCCTTGGCATGATTCCTCGAGGGGAAGTCGGGCTGATATTTGCCGGTATCGGCGCGAGCCTGACGCTGCTTGGTGAACCCGTCGTCGATGCCGCAACTTTCGGAGCAGTAATCATCATGGTTATCGTGACCACGATGATCACCCCGCCGCTAATCAAATGGCGTTTTTCTCAGCCCGTTCACGCCAATGTGGATGAGAAGGAAAAGCAGGCCCGCCGTGCCTAAGCCGGGATAGGCCTGTTCCGAACTACCACTTAGCCAACTTGTTCCTCGAACCAGCGAGTGAGGTCGCGGGGTTCGCCCCGCGCTTGGCGCACGAGTAGGCTACGCCTGCCCGACCGGCTTTTACCGTTCAGAGACACAGCATTCCGCTCTAGACGCCAAAGCGTTGCGAAGGAGGGCAAGACCATCAAGAATCTGGTTCACGCCCATATATTGCTGGCCGATTAGGAAGTATGGCTTCTGGATGTATCTAGCCCATACTGTCGTTCTGGGATAACGAAGCGTCTTCGGCTGGGCGGGAGCAATACGAGAACTTGCCGCAAGTTGTTTTCGATCTCTCCTAACCTCTCCTCAAAGTGGAAACTTAATTCTGACAGTGGCGATGTATAGCCCAGGAAGATTAACTACTTTATAAATTGATCATCTTTAGCTAAATTATAAAAACTTTATAATTTAGCTAATTTTAATATAAGCCTGCAGATTATGGACCCTGTAAGAAATCCATTCGCTCCTGGTGCCGGCTCGCCTCCCCCTGAACTTGCCGGGCGAGATGAACTTCGGGACGCGATAAGCGTAACGTTGCAGCGTGTGCGGTTGATGCGTCCGGCGAAAAGTAAGTTGATGGTAGGCTTGCGTGGAGTAGGCAAGACCGTTCTCCTGGACCGGATGCGGGAAGAGGCCGAGGCAATGGGTATTCAAACCTTGCGCATTGAAGCCCCGGAAGAGCGCTCCCTGCCTGCTATTTTGGCTCCCCAACTGCGGCAAGCTCTGCTTCGCCTTTCCCGAAATGACGCAGCCAAGGACTTTGCTCACCGAGCACTGCGAGGTCTAGCCGGCTTCGCTAAAGCGTTGAAGGTGAAGTACCAGGATATCGAGGTGGGCTTTGATTTCGATCCTGAGCCCGGACTGGCCGATAACGGGGATTTAGAGCATGATCTGCAAGCTCTTATTGAAGTTACGGGGCTTGCCGCGCAGAAGGCAGGAACCGCTCTTGCCATGTTCATCGACGAACTCCAGTACGTCGATGAAGACGAACTAGCAGCCCTTATCACGGCTCTTCATCGAGCTGCACAGCGACGGCTGCCGGTGGTGATGGTCGGCGCGGGTCTGCCTCAACTTCGAGGGAGGATGGGGCGTGCTAAGTCTTACGCAGAGCGCCTCTTTGACTTTCCATTAATTGGGCCGCTACCGGAGGCAGCAGCCCGATTGGCAGTCGCCAAGCCCGTGCAAGACGAAGGGGCATCCATCGATGGCGAGGCGTTGGATCGCATTATCGAGCAAACTCGCTGTTACCCCTATTTCTTGCAAGAATGGGGGAAGCACACGTGGGACGCTGCTACAGCATCTCCCATTAAGCTGACTGACGTGAAGCTCGCTTCCATAACCGCGGTTGCTGCCCTTGATGAGAGCTTCTTCCGCGTACGATTTGATCGCCTTACGCCGCTCGAAAAAAAATATCTACGCGCAATGGCCGAATTGGGCCAAGGCCCCCATCGTTCGGGAGATATCGCAGATCAACTCGATCGCGAAGTGTCCTCGCTCGGGCCGACTCGCAGCCAGCTAATCGCAAAAGGAATGATCTGGAGTCCAAGTCACGGCGATACCGCGTTTACAGTGCCGCTTTTTGACGAGTTTATGCATCGAATTATGCCCGGCGACGATTGGCGTTCGGCCTAGAGCGATGCGTTCGGTGCTCTCATAAAATTCGCAGAAATGGGACCCGGATCTAATGCGAAGCCGTTTCGACCGCGCTACGATCGGGGCGTAACATCCGGATTGCAGCGAGTGTTACTACGCGCCAATCAGCAGGGAAGAATGGGGTGCCGCTTGGCGCTCTCCTTTGGAGTGTGCCGTTGAGCCGTTTTCAGCGGAATTGCTGCCGGTGCGTTCGACTTCAGGCACGACGGGCTGTGCCAGCTCATGGTCGATGCTGTAGCGGTAGTCGTTGAAAATATGAGCGGCGCTCGGCAAATGATAATCGCCGCCGGGAAGACGCACGGTGGTATCTTTCAACCGATACACATTGTGGCCGCAGGTATAGCAGTCGTACTTCATGAAGTGGTAGCAAATGCACATCTTGCTTTCGACGGCTTGCTTCTTCCCGTCCGGGCCAATCGGAGCTTGGTCCCAGGCTTCGTGATAGGCGCATTTGCCTTGGCGATCCAGGATGTAGCCGAGCGCTTCGCAGTTGGGCTTTACGTTCGACCGTAGCGACGGGCTGTTTTTCAGCATGCGCATCGGATACCCGGTCGGCGAGCTGGTGTTGACGACAATATCTTCTTCGTTCGAGCGGAGATAGATTTGCTTTACCAGTTTGGGCAATCCGCATTCCTGAGCGATGGTGAAACGTGTCGCGACTTGCACGGCACCGGCGCCCTGTTCGAGAAAGGCGACCGCGTCGCTTCCGGTAAAAACGCCGCCGGCCGGTATAACCGGGATGTCGAGTTGTTCTTGCTTCAAGAAATCCATGACCTCGCGAACAATCGTCTTGAGGTCATACTTTTCCCAATCCAGACCGAATCCGAGGTGACCACCTGCCAGCGGCCCTTCGACGACGACGTAATCCGGTTTGCGATCGAACTTGTCGCCACTGCGGAGGAAGATTTTCAGCGCACGGGCGGAGGACACGATGATGCCGATTTTCACATCGTGAAAACGGGGCTGGTCGGCGATTAGCGCCAGGCTGCCTTTGTGAAGTCCGGCAGAAAGGGTGATCCCGTCGATGCCTGCATCGAGCTGGGCGACCAAGCGAGCCCGCAATGTCTCCTGCGGGTTGCCCATGGTCAGCTTTTCCATGGTGTTGACGAAGACCGCACCGGGTCCTCGCTTGGCTTCCATGGCCGCTTTTACGTGATTGAAAGTGCCCTGATAGGTGCGCTCGTAGTCCCACTGCACTTCGCTCTTGTCGAGGGAGTTCGCATGCTGGCGGAACTGCTTTTGCTTGGCGCTTTGAAAGCGCGTGCCGAAGAGCTTATCGGATACGTACGGACCCATTGCATCGGAGATGTGACCGATGCCGCCTTCCGCACAAACTGCCAACGCCAGCTCCGCGGTAGATATGTCTACCCCCATTCCGCCTTGCATGATGGGAACGTATTCTTGACTCCCCAACTTTAAGCGGAAATCGTCAACTCTTGGCATAGGAACTCGGCGCTACTTCTGGGATTCGAAGGTCAACAATAGAACAGCAGCTCAACATTAGAACAGCAAGGAGGAGTGGTTATCATTATCCCCTCCGTCGGTCAAAAAACCCCGCGCAATCGGGGTTTCTACTAGAGCGCTCTTAGTTATGCCCACGCTCGATGAGTTGGACTCGGAACAGAAGTCGGCAACCATCTCCGCGTAGTTTGGGACAACTTCTCGTAACACAAGACAAATGGCCGCTCCCTGGACCGGTTGCAATTCTAGCAAAACCGGCAAGAATTGTCGCTCCTTAAACCAAGTGACTGGAAACGGATACCGCCATTCGCTTACTCGCCAAAGCCCTGATTGGACGAAGGATGTGGGACTTTATTTTCTCCCAAAGCCAAAACAACCGCAGTCATGGGGTGTGTTTGGGACGGCCGAGGTAGCGACGGGTGATGCAGGTGAGTACAGTACTTGACTTTTCCTGCCCCGAAATGGCAGAACAGCCCGGCTATGAAAAGGACCTACCAACCAAGCAATATCAGCCGCCTTCGAACCCACGGATTCCGTGCCCGGATGGCTACGAAGAACGGACGGCTCGTATTGAAGCGACGTCGTGCCAAAGGCCGTAAGCGTCTCACCGTTTCTATCCCGCTCAAGGGCCGCAAGCGCTAGCTTCAGTAGCCAAGTGTCGCTCTAGGCGGTTTACAGCCGATGGCACACGGCAATCAAAGCTCCGGCTCACGACGCGACGAAAGTCTCGGCCCGCAGCGGCGCATCAAGCGCCGACAGGATTTCCTGCGCATTCAGCAAGGTGGGCGTAAGGCGCGTAGCCGTCACCTACTTCTTGCAATGGCACTGCCCCGTGAAGCAGAACAAGCCGAGAGTCGTCTCGGCATTACAGTCACACGGAAGATTGATAAGCGTGCGGCACGACGTAATACCTTCAAGCGCAGGATTCGGGAGCACTACCGCAGGCTGCGGAGTCGTTTGCAACAGCCGACTGATATAGTCGTGATTGCGCTTGCAGGTGCCACCGAGCTCGGCTTCGAGGAGCTTGGACGGGAGCTCAAAGGCGTCCTCCGGAAGGCAAAGCTGCTGTAGAGATGGCGCACAAACCGGAAGTTGTACCAGATATGAAAGACACAACTCCGACTCCCGGCTCAGCCTACGCTCTATCCCCCAAGCTGACCGCTGCTTCACCCAGTTTCACGCGGTTGAGCAGTAGCCGGAAAATCTGCCGTTTCTTCGGCTTTTTGCTCGTGGAGGTGCTATGTCTGCCGCCAAGGCTATGGCATACCCTGGTTTCGCCCTGCATTGGCGATTGTTGCAGATTTTATCCCTCGTGCTCGGTGTATGCCTGTGAAGCACTGAGGACCCACGGCGTGTTGCGAGGTCTCCGGTTAGCTGTGCTCAGAGTGGCGCGGTGCAATCCGTTGTTCGAAGGGGGGCCGGACCCGGTGCCCCCGCGAGGGCTGCCGTAGAGACTCAAGTGGGAAGCCGGCGTGGAAGGCAGGGCACCGGCAGTGCAGAGGCTTAGTCATTAACTTACAGGCTTAACTAATTAGGGGAAGCGCAATGGATCCGATCACAGAGCAGGAAAATCACCGAAAGGCTCTGGCGCTGATAATCTGTCTCTTCGTCGGGTTTATGTACTGGGAGAGCGTGTGGAAGCCCTATTTCAATCCCACGCTTCCATCAGCACCGCGTGGCGAACAGGTCGCAGCCCCGAAGCCTGCGGCGACGCCTGATGCGGCGGAGCAGTTTCTCGAGCCGTCAGTAGCATTAGATCCGATGGCGGCGTCCGACCTGACGGCGGAGGCCGACAAGCCTGGCACCGCTCAGCAGCCTACCGCGCCCGCGGCGGAGATGACTCGCTATCCCAGTGATGCGCGGGTGAGCGATGCGGGAGTGATCGAGGTCACAACGTCAAAATACAAAGCGAACTTGTCGCTCCTGGGTGGTCGCCTGACCGACCTCTATCTCCTAGAATACGCTGCCAAGCCGGGTAACGGCGCCGAACGCCTGAACCTCGTCACTCACGCTGAGCACGCACCGCATCCCTTAGGGGTCTATAGTGGCGGCGTCGATGACTCCTGGACCACTTACCAGGTGGTCGAAGGGGTGCAGGGCAGCGCTGTAACGGTCACTGCAGAGGCCGCAGAGGTAGTGCTGCAGGGAACGCTTCCAGACGGGAGAGGGGTGACCAAGCGGCTTACCTTCGCACCTGATTCCTACGTGCTCGATGTTGCGGTAGAGCTGTCAGCGCCTGCCGCTGATAGCGGTCGCGCGCTCCTGGAATGGACCCATCTTTCGACAGACGCCGAGACGTCGTTGCTCGATCCCTACAATGTGACAGGCTACGCCTGGTTCAACGGGGAGAAAGCCCTCCGCGAAGCCTATGGCAAATTCGAGGGAATTCGCCAAGAACTCGGGCCGCTACGCTGGATTGCTCAAGCCGACAAGTATTTTATGGCTGCCCTGGTGGCGCCGAATGAGTTGGCGCCCGGCTATGCGCTACGGACCGGTTCGCTCTGGCGTTCCAGGCTTGCAGGCGAGCCCACCTCGGTGCAGCTCAAGCTTGTGGTCGGACCGAAGCAGTACGAACGTCTGGAAGACCTGGGCTACGAACTCCAGCGGGTCATCGATTTCGGCTATACGGGCTTCGTTGCCGCGCCCCTGCTCTCTTTGCTCCATGTCGCCTATAGCGTCGTGGGCAACTACGGGCTCGCCATCATTCTTTTGACTATCCTGGTCCGTTTGGCGCTCTACCCGCTCGCTGCGGCATCGTTCAAGCAAATGCGGGCGATGCAGGACTTGAAACCGGAGATCGATCGCGTCCGAGAGCAGATTACGGACAAACAGCAGCAGCAGATGGAGTTGATGGCTCTTTACAAGAAAAAGGGCGTCAATCCGCTAGGCGGGTGTCTTCCGGTGCTGTTGCAGATGCCGATCTTTATCGGGCTCTACTCCGCGCTGATGCTCTCGGTCGAACTCCGAGGTGCTGATTTCGCCCTGTGGATCACTGATCTTTCTGCCCCGGAAAAGCTGATGATTGGCGGTGTCGGGATACCGGTAATGGTGATTCTTTTCGTGATCTCGATGATGGTTCAGCAGTGGACGACCCCGAGCGCAATGGATCCCACGCAGAAGAAAGTCATGATGGTGATGCCGCTAGTGTTCGGCTTCATGTTTGCACGCTTTCCGGCTGGTCTGACGCTCTACTGGTTGACGAGCAACCTGATCTCGATCGGACAGCAGAAGGGCATGTATGCCTCGAGTGGGCCAAGCCGTTCCGCGTTGTATATCACGCTGGGGGTCAGCGCGGCCGTGTTTGTCTTCGCGTTCATCATCACCCTGATCTAGCGGGGTGGCTCGTTCAGTTCCAGTGGCTCCTGACACGATCGCCGCGCCAATCACTGCGCCGGGGACGGCAGCAGTTGGTGCGGTTCGAGTGAGCGGTCCGCTTGCTCGACACTGCATCGAGACGCTGGTTCAAAACCACGGAGCCGTCGCCTCTCAGCCGCGGCGGCTCGTTTTCTCGACAATTTTCGATTTTGCGCCTGGTGGTGGAGCACGCTGCCCACTCGACCAAGGCATGGTGGCGTTTTTCCCTGGTCCCCAAAGTTTTACCGGAGAGGATTGCGTGGAGTTTCACCTTCACGGCAGCCCCTATCTGGTTCGGCGATTGCTGGAAAGCCTGGCTCAGCTCGGGGTGCGAAGTGCGCGAGCCGGGGAGTTTACCGAGCGAGCTTTTCTTAACGGCCGGATGGACTTGAGCCAGGCGGAGGCTGTTGCTGACTTGATTGCTGCGGAAACCGAGGCGCAAGCAAGGGTTGCACTCGATGCGCTCGACGGGCGGCTGTCGAATGCGGTTACTGCACTCGGAGTGCCGCTCAAGGCGCTCGTGGCGGAGATTGAAGCGTATATCGATTTCCCGGAGGAGGACATCGAGCCGCTTTCGCGGAGCGCTTGGCGGCAGGCGATCGATGAAGTTCGGAGCAGCGTCAAGGCTTACGTCGACTCTTTCGCGACGGGACGGCTCTGTCGCGAGGGGGCGCAGGTCGTTCTCGCGGGGCTGCCGAATGTTGGAAAGTCGAGCTTGCTCAATGCGCTTGTCGGCGAAGAGCGGGCAATTGTTACGCCAATTGCGGGGACGACAAGAGACAGCATCGAAGAGCGCATCAGTATCGGCGGCTTGTCGGTTCGGCTTTGGGATACCGCCGGACTGGCTGAACAACAATGCGGAGGACGTGAGTTAGACGAAGTCGAGCAGCTCGGTATCGAGCGCAGCCGGGCCAGGATCGCTCAAGCAGACCTGGTACTTTTCGTTTTCGCCCCCGATGTCGATCTTGAATTGCAGCTTGAAGCGCACCACTCGTTTAGCGCGCAGTGGCAGAAGGCTGTCCTGCTCGTGAACAAGCAGGACTTGGACCCCGATGGCGAGCTTCGACAGCGGCTACGTTCAGCACTTGGCGCGGAGTTGCTGACGGTTTGCGCAAAGCAGCCGGGCAGCCTGGAGACGCTTCGTGAGGCGATCGCGCAGAGACTGCTCGCCTCCCCCGTTGCTCCCGGAGCTCTGTTAATCGCTAATCGCCGACACCACGAGGCGTTGGCTCAGGCTGACGCAGCACTCGGTCGCGCGCTGGAGGGCCTTGCCCATGACCTCCCCCCGGAGTTTGTCACCCTGGAGCTTCGAAGTGCCCTCACCTCGCTAACCGAGATTATTGGCGTTACCACCACCGATGATTTGCTGGGGATGATATTCTCTAAGTTTTGCATCGGGAAATGAGCGGGGGGCGGGCACCGCTTGCGGATTGCTAACTTTCAAGCCAAATCGTGACCGGACCATCATTTACCAGCCCTACCTGCATCTCGGCACCGAAAACGCCGGTCGCCACCGGGCTGATGCCGAGAGCTGCCCAAACGGCTGCGAATTCGGTGAAGAGCTCTGCCGCACGGGGCGGTTTCATCGCACCGAAGAAATCCGGCCTTCGCCCTTTCGTGGTATCGGCGAACAATGTGAATTGGGGAACCAGCAGTACAGCGCCCCCGATGTCGATCAACGAGTGGTGAAAGCGGCCTCGCTCGTCAGGAAAAATACGCATCTGGGCGATTTTCTCGGCCATCGGTTGGAGCTGGGAGCCGTCGTCGTCTTGGGCGATGCCGACCAGGAGCAGAAGACCGCGCCCTATCGAGGCGGTGCGTTCTCCGGCGATAGTGACAGAGGCTTCGCTGACTCGTTGGAGGCAAATACGCATAGGGGGAGCAGCGTAGCAAAGAGCTGCTGACTCGTCAGGCCCGGATTGCCCGTGCGGGCGGTGGCCCATGGCGGATCAGACGTTCGTGTCGAGCAGTTGGCTTAACTCCGCAGCGTGGCGGGTGGCGCGATCGAGGTGCTTATTCCAGCGCAAGGTGCGTTCAAGAATCTTCCGGGAGTAGTTCCGCACCGATTGCGGAGTTCGCTTCTGACCGCGACGGGCCTTGTCCACATTCGCCGGACCCCAATTGTAAGCTTGGAGAGCCAAATCCCGGTTACGGTATTGCTCCTCGAGCCGCTTCAGATAGCTGATACCGAGATCGATATTGGTTGCCGGATCCGTAAGCTGAGGTCTGCCTGCGCGGCCCAGATGCCGCTGGTGCACTTCTTTGGCTGTGCCGGGCATGACCTGCATCAGCCCGGTAGCACCGACATGTGAGAGCGCTTTCGATCGGAAACTGCTTTCCATCGCGATGACGGATGCAACGTAGAGCGGATCAATTTGGTGGCGATGGCTTGCTTCAACGATTTGGCGGGCGAGTTGACCGGCATCCGCTTCGAAGGGTCGATACACCGCTATCAGGCCCGTGATGAACTCGACGAGTCCGGTGCTTTGCACGGTCGCGACCGGGCTAGCCTCAGCGGCAAATGCGGCGGAAGTTGGAAAGTCGAAGTCCAGCGTCGGTGGAGCATCGGTGCTCGGGGCGGATGGGGTCGCCACTGCCAGCTCGAGCAGTCGGTTGTTTCTATCTTCGAGCCTGTCGCCTGTGAAAAGCGCGGAAGTGCTCGCTTCCGCGAGCACGATTAGCGCCACCATCGCCAGCAATGGCAGCGGCCTCAAACAGGTCAAAATGATTTGTAGGGTGGCGGTAGCCAGCCCGGGACCGCGGAGGGACCGCTCAAGATAGTGGGGCCGGTGTGCATAGTAGGCTTCAACAGCGCTAAGCGGCTTGCCGACGGCCTTCTTTTTCTGGATGCGGCGCCCGAGGTTCGCCAAGTACACGCCCGGATGCGCGTGCGGTCCGACGGCTGAATAAGCCGGACGGGAGCGTCGTGGGACGGTCGCGGAATTTGATTTTCGTGCCAGAGCCATACGCGGTTTTTCCGGTCTTACAACCTATCCACCGCCTCATCTCCGCCGCACCACCACCCTCTGTTCGCCTGCTGGTGGGCTTCTGCTTCATAAAAGAACACCCTCTTGGATGCCGGAACTTTGCAGGGAAGTGCCAAGTTTTGCTATAACAGGCCTCTGAAACGCCGGAACGTCTTATATTTCTAGCTAGTTATACTACTTATGAACTCTACGCCCCCCGCTTTCGAGGTCGTCGTTGTCGGCGGAGGACACGCCGGTGTCGAAGCGGCCCTGGTCGCGGCCCGCATGGGCTGCCGCACGGCACTGATTACCTTCAGCGAGGACCGCATCGGCCAGATGTCGTGCAATCCGGCTATCGGCGGACTCGGCAAGGGGCAGCTCGTCAAAGAGATAGATGCGCTGTTTGGCGAGATGGGGCGCGCAATTGACGATACCGGCATTCAGTTCCGCACGCTCAATTCCTCCAAGGGCCCCGCAGTGCAGTCCTCGCGCGCTCAGGCTGACCGCGACCTGTATCGAAAGCGGGTGCTTTCAGCCTGCGAATCAACGCCAAATCTGACGATTATCGAAGCCGCAGCTGGCGAGCTACTGCGAAGCGGACAGCGCATCACTGGCGTGCGCACCGAAGACGGCGTCACGCTCCGTGCCCATGCGACGGTGGTCACCACCGGGACCTTCCTGCGCGGACTGATGCACACGGGCGAAAGCAAAACCAGCGGTGGCCGCTTAGGCGATCGTTCCAGCGCTACGCTCAG
>JAGRAW010000068.1 GCA_020434415.1 Bdellovibrionales bacterium | reverse complement strand
TACCGTGCAAACCAAGAAAGGAAGGTTTTCTAATGAAGTGTTCTGATGTACCCAGCTTCGCAAGCCAATTGCGCAAGGCAATAGGCTTCAGTCATGCGCGACGGTTTGACGCAACGGAACTTCTTGAAGTCTGTGAAGTGTCATTCGATGTACTCGATTCCCCGATCCCCTCTTCGCTGTTGCTATTGTTCTATCTCCGCGACGGCCACCTGCACTTCGTTGCTACTCGTCGAGCAACTTGCATGCGATTCGCCCCGGGCAGGATGGTGCTTCCGGGCGGACATCAAGAGAGCGGAGAAGATGCGATCACTGGCGGCCTACGAGAAGGACGTGAGGAAATTGCTGCTGATGTAGCGCCCGACGAAGTAGTTGGAGCACTTCCCGCATTCTATCGAGAAGAGCACGTCAATTTTAGGATCACTACAGTCGTTGCCTTGACCACGCGTCCACAACACTTTGTACCCAACCGGCGAGAGGTAGATGAAATTGTAGAATTGCCGGTTACTCAGTGGCTGCGCACTGGCGGCGATGCTTCACCATTTTTTCCGATGAATGGCGCAGGGGAAACCTTGATGAAGGGAAATGCCTTTGCGATGGAGTATCTTAGACAGCTTCTACTCCTTCATCGTTAGGTTATCGCGCGAGGGAGTGCGTAATGCACTCCCTCCTTCCGTCAGGCGCGCTCAGCTCGACCCAACTTCTCTTTCTAATCACATCGTGACCGGATCAGCGAATGATGACGCACGAAATACTCTTCTAACGAACGGGATCGCTATGATAAATTGAGAGCACCTTTGTCAACTTTCTTATTCTGTCGTTTTGCAACCTTGCATCGAGGCCGCTGGTGTCGGAGAAGAGAATTCTCATTATCGAGAACGATGATGATGTCGTTGCCGCGTTAAGAAACGAGATAGAAGCCTTTGGTTTCCAACTGGATTATGCCGGCAACGGTGAGCTGGGTCTAGAGATGGCGCTCGAGGGCAAGTATGAACTCATACTACTCGAACTGAAACTTCGTCGCTTGAACGGGCTAGAGGTGCTTCGACGTCTTCGCGAGAGAGCAAAAGCCTTGCCCATACTCATTCTCTCATCTCAATCGCACGAGAGCGACATCATTCTGGGACTCGAGCTCGGTGCCGACGAGTATCTCACCAAACCATTCAGTCCTCGAGAGCTATGCGCAAGAATCAGAAGTATGTTGAGAAGAGTCGAAGCGTACCGCACACAATTTTCAAGTGCAGAGAATGCCATACTCGAATTTGGTCAATTGCATATCGATCTAATGAATCAGACGGTTACACTCGATGGGAAAGTTCTAACCCTTACCAAAACTGAATACCATCTATTGCGGTGCCTCTCGACAAGAGCCGGACGAGTATTTACCAGAGAGGAATTGATTCAGGAGGTTTTCGGCTATTCTATTTCGGTGTATAGACGCAGTATAAATCCCCATATCAGTCGTCTTCGTTCCAAGATCGAACCAGATCCAACCAATCCCACCTATCTCCGCACAATTCGCGGTCTTGGATATCGTTTTGTGAGATCCGAGGAACTCTAACTCCGATTCACCACCACTGAAGGTTGCAGAAATGCAATCTGAGCGAGACAGCTGTGCAACATCTCCGCAACAGATTGGCTCCGAGGGTTGGTTTTGCATGGTCTTTCGCCATGTCCGTTTCTCGGGGGGTCTAGTCACATGGTTTTGTCATTCAGCTTCGTTCTTCGAACGAAACATACTCTGCTTTGTTTATCTCTCATCGCAGTAGTCTTTCTTCTCGCGACAGCAAGCGAAATCCAAGCGCAAGGTTTCACAAAAGAAACAGTCATCAACCATCCGACAACGTCTGCGCAACTGGCCGATTTCAATCGAGACGGAAAGATGGACATTGTTGTGGTCGAGGGCGGGAAGCACGCGAGTGGAAAGCAAATCTTCGCATGGTTGGAGGCACCCTCCTGGGCCCGCCACGACATTGCGAAGGCTGGTGAGATGCCGGGTGCCTTTACAGGTACGCTAGAGACACTCGATGTCAACAAAGACGGTTGCGTCGACGTCATTGTTTCAGAAGACCAACACTCTGCGTCCTCCGGACGACTGTACTGGTACCGCAACCCCTGCGGCTCAGCGACAGGCTCCTGGTCAAGACAGAAGATCGCCGAGTTTCCGAGTCCCAGCAATCATATTAACGATATTGCAATTGTGGATATGGATCGAGACGGTCGGGACGATATCGTAATCCGTCATCTTGGAAATCAGAAGGTTCGAATAGTGTTCCACGATGGCGGCAACAACTGGACGGTCGCAAGCTTTGACGTACGGCTACGAGAAGGATTGTGCATTGGGGATCTCGATCGAGATGGTAGACCCGATATCGTCTTGAATGGTTTTGCGTGGTTTGCCGATGGGAACTGGCGAGACAAGAAGTACACCGAGAAGACGATCCACTCATCGTACTATTCTCAAACCAACACAGGCCTGAACAATTCTCCCAAGTGCACTATCGCTGATTTCGATAAAGACGGTCGGGTTGATGTTCTCTTTTCCCCGGCGGAGGGCGACCCGACGACTGCGCTTGCATGGTACAAGGCTCCCGCAAATCCCCGCACGCAGACTTGGACAAGAACAGTTATTCAAAACAACATCACCGGTGGCCACCAGGCTCTCGCTGTTGACATCGATCTAGACGGTGACCTCGATGTCGTATCCGCGGTTGAGCCAAATCTTGGAGGTAGATACGGCTTTCAGCAAAGCGTTTTTGTGTGGGAAAACCTTGGGGGGGCGACTTCCTGGAAAAAGAACATCATTACCACGAGCGCTGGAATGTACTTCGGCTTGGCGCAGGATTTGGATAAAGATGGCGATATCGATATTCTCGGTCCATCGCAGTATGCAAAAACCGGCTCGGTTTTTCTATATCGCAACAAACTACGCACCGGCTCTACACCACAGGCACCGACAGCTCCGACCAACTTGAGCGTCACTGCAACGACCTCGAGCAGTATCGCGCTACGATGGTCCGATACGTCGAACAACGAAACGGGTTTCAAGATCGAGCGAGCGCAAGGTTCAGGGAGCTACACGCAAATAGCAACGGTCTCTTCTAACTCGACTACCTTTACGAGCAGTGGGCTCAGTGCCGGCGCCTCGTATTCTTTCCGTATTCGCGCCTACAACGGCACCGGAAACTCAGGGTACTCAAATGCAGTGACCGGTGTCACGTCGAGTGCGGTCACTACTCCATCGGCACCCAGCAACCTGTCCGCGTCAGCGGATTCGACCACATCAGTAGTGCTGAAGTGGAACGATACCTCAGACAACGAAAGTGGCTTCAAGATTGAACGAAAAGTCGGTTCTGGAAGCTACTCACAGATAACGACGGTGAATGCGAACGTGACGACGTATCTTAGTACAGGGCTTGCGCGAAACACCACGTACACATTCCGCGTTCGCGCGCACAACGGAGCGGGTAATTCCCAGTATACAAATCAAGCGAGCGCGCAAACACCGCAATTGGTCAGCATTCCTAGTGCGCCGAGTAATCTTTCCGCCAACGCAGTCGCTCATGATGCGATACAACTGACTTGGAGGGATACCTCAGACAACGAAAGTGGCTTCAAGATTGAGCAGAAGACCGGTTCCGGCAGCTTTTCGCAAATCGCAACGGTCGGAGCCAACACCACGTCGTATCGAAGAACAGGGCTGAGCGCCGGGACGACATATACGTTTCGAGTACGTTCGCACAACTCAGCCGGAAACTCGAGCTATTCCAATGGAGCCGATGCAACGACAACGAAGGTGGATGGCGGAGACGGTAGCTCCACTCTGAGGGGCGTACTTCGATACTTTAAATTTGATGAGGCCTCGGGAAGGACGGTCCTCGATCATAGCGAATATCAGAAACACGCGACTCTTGTGAACGCAGTCCGCACTTCGGGGGTCAGAGGAGGAGCCCTCCGGTTCACCGGCTCTAATAGCTATGTAAATGCCGGGACGTTTGATGCGAGTGGAAACACGCTAACCCTTGCAGCATGGATCAAGCCGGAACGCTTTCTAAATCCGCCGGAAGGACGCATCATTTCGAAAGCAACCGGAATTCAGGAGTATCAGCACTACTTCATGCTCAGCACTGCTGCCAGTGGCGGAGCCATTCGCCTGCGTGCCCGTTTCAAAGTCAATGGGAAGACCCACACCCTGATTGCTTCGAAGGGCGCGGTGCCAAAGGATACATGGTCACACGCTGCAGCTACGTATGATGGAAAGACCATAAGGCTGTATCTAAATTCCGAACTGGTCGGAAGCAAGGTCGTCGCGGGACGTCTCGACAAGAATTCCTCCGTTCCTGTGTGGATTGGCGCAAATCCGAAGCGAGCCAATGAACGACCCTTTGTCGGATTGATTGATGAGGCAATCATTCTCGATCGCGCATTGCCTGCCGATGAAATCGTACAGCTACTGCATGCACGAGTGATGGCACGCGAAATCGAAATAAGTGAACGTCATGACAAGGCATCGTTCAGTCTACAGTCCCCGTTCTATTTCGTATGGAATGGATTCGAGCGACAAAACAACGTTACGGTGCTTCATAATGTTTGTGACGAGGATACGGTCAGCGCGCAAGTGACGTTGCTGGATGCTTCAGGCAATCGTCGCTCAACTGACGCTGTTCAACTAGCTCCCCATCAGGAGTATGATCTGCTTGTAAACCAGCTCGCCGGCTTCGAAGAGAATCAGTACGGGCTGGTCAAAGTAGAGTATAGTCCCGCAGGGTGCCTTGATGGCTACTCCGGACTATACCGCTTCGGAGAAGCTAACGATGTTGAGTTTGCCTTGATCAAGGAGTTCGGAAACCCCATTCAAGGCAAAGCCGGCTACGCGGTTTTCAATACGATGCAGCCGAGCCTGCATCCGTTAGAAGCCAACGATGTAGTCTATCAGTGGCTTCAAATAGCCAACCTCGATGGTGAGGAACGGTCTTTTACCGTCACTCGTTACGGCATGAACGGGTCGGTAGTGAATCGTCAAACGGTGTCGGTGGCAGCAGAGGGACGCTTAGATATCGCCGCCGGCCACGAAGATGCCGAGCGAACGGTGGGGTTGGTCGAGGTTGTTCCGACTGACCCAACTGCGAAGTATTCGGGAGAATTGTTCCGCTATGGAACTTCCAGTAGCGGAGTGACCAACTATCGGTTCGCGCTCGCCGATAATCTGCTGGAAGGTCAATCGGACGAGCAGTTCGTGTCAATCTCCAGTGGCGCAGGCGCTGAAAATTGGGTTGAGTTCATCAATCTCGCTGACGAAGCACAGGAAGTCGAAATTGCAGTGCATACGAACTCCGGAGCTGCGGCACACCGAGGACGGGTGGTTCTAGCCCCGAAGGCGCAGTGGCACTTCAATGCGTCGCATTGGGTACCGGACGGACAGTCAGGAATTGTGCGTGCCACTTCGTTGGCAAACCAACCGCTGCTCGCGAAAAGCACGGTCTACTTCTACGCCGCGGACGGTTCCATCGCTGCTGCCTATACAGGAGCCGGGGTCCGGACGCTGGGTCAACTAGGACACACGCTTTACAATACATTTCTAGGTCAAAGCAATTGGTTGCGAGTTTCAAATGTACTTGAGAGAGAGACCTCTGTTCTCATTCAGGCGTTTGATGCTGAAGGACTCCTCATTGCGGATCACACCCTTCACCTTCCGGCAAACAGTGGTAGAGACCTGGAGCTCAATGCAACGCTAGGCTTCGGTATTGCTCCGGACAGCTATGGACAACTGCGTATTATTCCAACAGACGCTTTGGGGATCGCAGCTTCTATCGTGCGAGTTGCTCCGGGAGTAGGTGCTGAAGCAAGTATGATAAAGACGCTGCCCGTCCGCTAGAAGACGCTACCAGGGCGATGGATCGCCCGGCAGATTTTGCGGGCACCAAGTCCTTGAAATTTGGAGTGCGCACAAACGAGGTTTTTGCCTCCGCGACCTGGAAAAGGCCGTGGACGGCAATTTGCTAAAGTGGCGATCTACCGATGAGAAAGTTGCTACCGCGACTTTCTCATCGGGCTCCTACATAGGACGTTATCTCGACTGCTCCTTCTCAGGCCTCACTTTGTCAGCCGATCCGTTGACCGCTGCGACGGGCGCTACGCTCTGATGAAGCGCGGCCGTCAGATCGGTGAGACTGCCTGAGCCGAAGCCTAACTCGCTGAGCAGGGAATCCACGAGCGGTGCCTGTGCCCGGTAGCGAAGTGCGCTGGAAACTACCTCATCAGCAAGATTTCCGTTCGCACCTTGTCCGGCACCACCAGCGCCGTGGCCGTTTCCACCGTGCAACCCGTTTAAGCCTTCGAGCTGCAGAATCTTGATCCCTTCTATCGACTCCATTGGCTTGACGCTCTGGCGGATAATTTCAGCCAGGTTCTGGATGATTGCCAGACGGATCTGCATCGCTATTTGCTCAGCGGAGAGCAGGTTGTCTGCCTCGTGCCGCGCCCGCAGCCCTTCGGCTTCCACCGAGTAGCGTTTCTCGGCGGCATCGGCTCGTAGCTTCTCCGCCTCGGCATCCCCTTCCGCTGCTATTCTGACTTTTTCAGCATCAGCCGTAGCGAGTGTCTTCACTGCTTCCGCTTTATCTTCTGCAGCACGCTTTTCCGCTTGTGCTGCGACCGTGATGCTGATGGCATCGCGCTCAGCGAGCTTCGCGGCTTCTACGAGCTCTATTTGCTTCTGACGCTCTGCCCGTTCACGCTCTCGAACGGTCACAACCTCTTCTTCCGCCTTTACCGCGAGTGCACGTGCCTTGTCCGCCTGTGCCTGCATTTCCGACTGTGCCTTCGACTTCTCGGCGATTGCTATAGCCTGATCCTGCTTGGCCAGTTCAACCGTTTTCAAGCGCTCGACGTCGGCCGTCTCGACCGCCTTCGCCTTGTTGATATCCCGCTCCCGGAGCTGGCGTTCCATCTCGATTCGCCGCTCTTGCACTTCGCGGTCGGCGTCAATGCGCGACGTCTCCACCTGCTGCTTGGCCATAATCTCGGCCTGCTCGGCCGCCTGCTGCTGCTGCGCTCGCTCTCGGGCAATGTCAGCAAGCTGCGCAGACCGACGGTTCTCGACTTCTCGCTGCTGTTCCAGCGTCGCGTATTCCTCTTCCTTCGAAAGTTCGAGCTTCTGCCGCGTCGCTTCCAAATTCTTCAGCCGAACCGCAACCTCAGTGTCCTGCTCGATGTCATTTCGCTGTTTACGCCGCGCTTCGATTTCCTCGGTGAGTTTGGTCAACCCCTGAGCGTCGAAAGCGTTGTCGGGATTGAAATACTCGCGACTGGTTTGGTCAAGACTGGTGAGGGAAACGGTCTCGAGCTCGAGACCGTTCTTCAGCAGGTCTTCGGCAACCGCGCGTTGTACACCGTTCACGAAGCCGACTCGCTGCTCATGCAGTTCCTCCATGCTCATCTCCGCGGCTACCGCTCGCAGCGCATCGACGAACTTACCTTCGACAAGATGTTTCAGTTCTGTTGGATTCATCGTCTTGCGGCCGAGCGTCTGTGCGGCATCAGCAACGGCTTCTTCCGTCGGTTTGACACGGACATAGAACTCGACGGTGACATCTACTCGCATACGATCCTTGGTAATCAGCGCCTGCTCATTGGCGCGGACCACTTCCAGTCGCTGAGTGTTCATATTGACGGGAATAATCTCATGGAGCACGGGCAGCACGATCATTCCGCCGTTCATCACCACCTTTTGCCCACCCATCCCGGTCTTTACGAAGGCAATTTCCTTGGATGCCCGAGTGTAGAGCTTGGAAAAGATTAGGCCCAGTGTAAGCAACAGGACCAGAAAAGGAACTGCCAACACTACAATATCGGTAAGACCCATGACGCTGTTCATCTCGTTACTCCAACCGTTCGTTTCTCAAAACCTATCCGGACTAGTCAACCAACGCCTCATTAGGGTTGGCTATCACCTTGAAGATTGCTCCGTCTTGCTTCACCACGAGCACCGACGCCCCCTGGTCAAAGCTACCGTCTACCTCATCGGGCTCGACCATGATGTAATGCGTCTGGCCGTGCTCATCGCGAAGCTTCGCTTGCACTGCTTTGTTCGCTTTGGCCGTGCCGGAGGTCACCGTCGCCACCCGGCCGATGAAGCTGCGCGATGACACGGCACTTGACTCGTCATCAGGGAGAACGGCAGCCAGCAGCCCGCCCAGCCAACGGGTAACCGGCAGTGCTGCAATGAGGGCGCCGGCGGCTGCGGCAGGCGCAGGGAGCAAGAAACCGAAGATACTGCCAGTCGCTCCCTGAAGCAGATAACCGAGCAACCCGAACGCGGTGAGCAATACGAGCAGCAGCATCAGTGCCGGCACCTTGCCGAAGCGAAGCCAGCCGAGGAGCTTTGTCAGCCCCCCCGATGCAGAGTGCCCGTCCAAAGTGCCGGCACCATCCATGTCCAGATCGAAATCCGGCAGAATGCTGTCAAAGATGCTGGAGACGCCGACACCAAGCAACGCTCCGACGCCTTCCAACAGAGCGATACAGAACATCAGCGCCAGCGCGACTCCGAACGGCAGATTCTCCGCTGCAGTTAAAAAGCTTCCCATCTAGCCGTTGGTCTCCAGTTTCTGCTTCGCCTGGGCCAGCCGCTCCTTGATCCGATTCGTTCTTGCCAAGTCTTCCAGCTCTGCCAACTGTGCTAGATTTCTTGCATCGGTCTGTGCTGCCCCGGAAGGCAATCCTGTCTGCGCCTGTAGCACGCGATGAAAGGCAGACTCCGCTTTTGTCACTTTGGAAGAGACCGTTGCGCCACTTCGCTGGGCACTAGATCCGTTACTGTGCTCCAGTCCGGCAGCTTCGCGTCTCGCTTGGCGAAAGCCGTCAAGCTCCTCCCGCATCTGACGTCTTTTTGCCTGGAGGGCCTGGACGAAGCCTTCGAGCTCCTTCTCCCGGGCTGCCCGCTCAGTAAGGCTCTGTTCAAGCACCGGTATTTGCGCTTCGATATCGAGCTGTCGTGCGATGGCAGCTTCTGCCAGCTCCTCGCGACCCTCAGCAAGCGCAACTTCAATTCGTTCGCTGAGCTCTTCGTGTTTGCCGTTCTCCTCCATGATACGTTTGCTAGCGAGATGCTTGTGGGCGGCTTCACGGCCGAGTTCCGCTCGCACGTCGTCAATCGCGTCATCTATCTCCCGAATCGCCTGCTCCATCACCATCTCCGGAGAGAGGTTCTCGACAGCATCGACCAAAGCGTTGAAGCCGCCTGAGATAATCCGTCCGACTCTGCCTGCCAAATTTTCAGCCATGGTGTATCTCCTCGTACTGCTTGGTTACTTGCTCGCTGAAATTATCTTCGTCAGCTCCATCACCGGCCCCAGCCGGCTCGAAACTACCTGGGGATCGAAACACTTGCTTTCCTTTGTCGTTCCTAGTCGGAGCATCATCTCGATCAAGGTAAACACTCGATCCGCCGCTCCCGCTTCCACTTGCGTCAGATGCTTCGCAGCATCCTTGATCTCGTCATCCAGCTCGGCTACGACAAATGCCAGTAGCCCTTCCGCACATTCTATTGCCTGACGAAGCAACTCAGAGTGCATGCGTTCCGCATACTCCAGCTCACGCAACCGAACCATCGCCGGTCCCGTCAGTTCACGGAGTATCCGCCAACAGCCGACGAAATCTTTGTCGCTCTCAGCTCGGGTACGGGCATCTGCTATAATCGCCCGCAGTTTATCGCTTGGCGTGCTCGCGTCCGGCACCTCGAGGGCTGCAATGAACTCCGCATCCTCCTGGCTCACCCTTACGCTGAACGGCACTGTTCTTTGGCTCATCGGCTTCGACCCTCACGCTGCTAAACCCAGTTAGCCCATAGGAAAAGTATGCAGACGTATGCACATGAATTCAAGTGCATATTTTTAATTTCACCAAAAGCGCAGTGAGGACATAAAGTTAACAAGCTGCTGTAGGAAGAGCTTCAAAGCGATACAGAACTATTTTCGCCTTGACTTAATTAAGTAATGGCTTCATATTCACCCCATGGATAGATTCGCCGCTCTTGCCGACCCGAACCGCCGCCGCATCATCGAGATCATCGCGTCTAGGGGGGCAATTTCAGCCAGTGATATCAGCAGTCAGTTCTCGATCAGCGCACCCGCTATCTCTCAGCATCTCAAGGTTCTCCGTGAGGCCGAGTTGGTCAGGATGGAGAAACGGGCGCAGCAGCGAATCTACTCGATTAACCCGCAGGGCATGGACGAGACCTGGCAATGGCTCAATCAAATGAGACAATTCTGGAGTGAGCGTCTGGATGCCCTGGAAGAATTGCTGCAGAAGGAGAACGGTGAAAGTCATGCGAACAAACGCAACAGAAGAAAATGAAGTTGGGGAGTTCGGCTCCGTGGTCGGACCGGCAATGGTGCGCATCCAGCGCCTGCTCTCCGGGTCGCCGGAAGTGGTCTGGGAGTATCTGACGCAGAGCGAGAAGTGTTCTCAGTGGTTGGCTACAATTGACGGAGCATTGGAAGTCGGTGCGCAGATCACATTGACCTTCAACAACAGCACGCTCACGCCGCACAATGAGGAAACTCCGGAGGAGTTCAAGAAACACGAGTGCAGTCCACAAGCGAAAAGAATTCTCGTCTACGAGCCTCCCCATAAGCTCACCTACACGTGGGGCAGCCAAGACAATCCGTCGGAGGTAACGTTCGAGCTCGAGGCACAGGGCGAAAAGACGTTGCTGACGGTCACACACGCCAAACTGCCGAACCGCGATCAGTTGCTTGGAGTCTCCTCCGGCTGGCATTCGCATTTGAACGTTCTACGAGCCAAGCTCGCGGGAGACACGCCCGAGCCGTTTTGGCCGGCGTTCTTGAAGGTGCGAAAGGAGTATGAGCGCGCTATCGAAAGCGACTAACTCTCTCCCGCTCGTTTCATAGCCGCTCTAGTGCAGAGAGACGCTGTTCGCCTCCCCTTCTTCGGAGCACCCCCGCCGAGAAGCCGGCGAGACTGAGGGCGACCTCCCGCCCCTCGGATCTATCTGCGAATCGCTGAAGAGCCGCATAACGGCAGCTTACGCCTCCCTCCCCTATTGTGTAATCCTCAGTGGGGCTTTGGTGAAAACCAAAGGTGCCGCATTCACCCTTCATATCTTTTACCGCGCGAAGCTCGCTCATGTGCCTAATCCGGAAATGATCGCCACCCCAGCCCGATAAAGACCTTCCAGTTCAGCCCGACAAAGAGCTTCCACCCGAAACCGGGAATTCGTTCTCCACTGTCGACTGCGGTAATAGCCCTTCATGTGATTCGCACAGGGATGGAGGGCAACCTTGAAAAGGCAGAAGAAATGGAGACTTGCGATGCGCCAAGTGCGTGAGGTGCTTCGACTGACGGAAGCCGGTCGAAGCCAGACAGAGATAGCGCAGAGCTGCCGGATTGCACGGAGCACGGTGCGCGAGTACCAGCGCAAAGCAGCGCAGGCGGGGCTGTCGAGCGAGGCCGTGGGATGCATGAGCGAAGCAGAGCTCGAAGTTGCCTTCGGCAAGAAGCGCCCTGGCCGTCAGCGGAGCTTCGGCGAGCTGGATTATTTGTATCTGCACCGCGAGCTCACCCGCAAAGGTGTCACGCTGTATCTGCTGTGGGAGGAATATCTGCGCGAGCATCCCGACGGCTACAGCTATTCGCGTTTCTGCGAGCTGTATTGCGAGTGGCGTAAGTCACAGCGGCTCTCGCTTCGGCAGGAGTACAAAGCCGGAGATAAGATGCTGGTGGACTTTGCGGGTATGACGGTTCCGATCCATCCGCTGGACGGAGCTGAGTTCGAGGCATCGATATTTGTTGGCACGCTTGGCGCGAGTAATCTTCTCTATGTCGAAGCAACCTCGGGAGAAGATCTAAACTCATGGCTGGGCGCGCACGTACGGTGCTTTGAGTATTTCGGGGGGACACCGGGAGCCGTCGTGCCGGACAACCTGAAGAGCGGAGTGACCAAGGCGTGCTACTACGATCCGGTCGTGAACGCCTCGTACCAGGAGCTGGCCGAGCACTATAGCATTGCAGTGCTTCCTACCAGGAGTGCGAAGCCGCGAGACAAAGCGAAGGTCGAGCAAGCAGTCCAGCTCATAGAACGGCGCATTCTTGCGCCGCTGCGGCACCGCCGGTTCACCAGCCTGGCAGAGCTAAATATCGCCATCAAGGAGCTTCTCGAAGCGGCAAACGACCGGAAGATGCAGGTCTATGGCTGCTCGCGGAGAGAGCTCTTCGAACAGACAGAAAAAGCCGCACTCGAGCCGCTTCCGGCACAGCGGTATCGCTTCGGTCATTGGCTCGGTGCCGGGGTTAACATCGATTACCACGTCGAAGTGGACCGGCGGTATTACTCCGTGCCGTATCAGCTGCGTGGGAGAAGAGTGGATGTCTGTGTCAGAGAAAAGACAATCGAGATTTACTACGAGCAGAAGCGCGTTGCGCTTCATCCCGTGCTTCCGCGTCCCGGCATGCACCACACGCTCAAAGAGCATATGCCGCAGGAGCACCGCTATATGCAGGAGTGGAGTCCGTCCCGCTTCCTCTCCTGGGCAGGAAAGATCGGCTGCGAGACGCAGCGCCAAGTCGCAAGTCTTCTCGAATCGCGTGCACATCCCGAACAAGGCTACCGTTCCTGCCTGGGGCTGCTGCGCATGGAGAAGCGTTACGGCAGCGAGCGGTTGGAAGCCGCCTGCCGCCGGGCGAACCATTTCGGCATTGTCTCGATGCGGCGCATCAAGTCGATGCTGGAGCATGGGCATGATCGGCTTCCGATTACGGAGCCTCGTGCCCGAACACGCTCCGCGCACGGAAATGTGCGCGGAGGTTCCTACTACCACTGACAAACAGGAGTTACCTATGCTTCAACAAACCTTTGATCAACTTCGTGAACTTCGCCTCGGCGGCTGCGTGGCAGCGCTCAAGGAGCAGCTCGAGAATCAAAAATACCAGGAGCTGTCGTTTGACGAACGTCTCGCGATGATTGTCGAGCGGGAGCACTTGCTTCGGCACAACCGCCGCCTGGCCAGAAATCTCAAGCAGGCACGGCTGAAGCAGCAGGCAAGCATCGAAGAACTCGACTTTGAAACCTCGCGAGGGCTCAAGCGCACGCAGGTGCTGGAGCTTGCCGGCGGTGGATGGATTGAGCGTAAACAGAATCTGTTTGTCGTAGGACCCACCGGTGTAGGAAAGACATATCTCGCCTGCGCTCTTGCCGCAAAGGCGGTTCGCTCCGGCAAGCAGGCGCTCTACGCAAAGACGTCAGAGCTGCTTTCTGACGCCGCACTTGCGAGAGCGGATGGTTCGTTCCGAAGTTCGCTGTGAAGCTCTCACGGGCTTCTCTGCTCGTTATGGACGAATGGCTGCGAGATCCGCTGGACGAACAGCAGGCGCGACAGGTGCTCGACATCCTCGACGACCGGTATAACTCCGCGGCGACTATGCTGGTCTCTCAGCTCCCGGTTGAGCTCTGGCACGAGAACATCCAGGACCCGACCATTGCTGATGCAATTCTGGATCGAGTCGTACACAACGCGCACCGCATCGTCCTTAATGGAGAATCCATGCGTAAGCTCACCGCCGCTGACAGCCTCTCTGCCGAGGGCCTGTACGGGGGAGCGTCGCTTCGCTCCGATAACGAGAAAGGAAAGAAATAGGAGAGGAACCGTCGCTTCGCTCCGACGGCTTGTCAGCGAAGCAATACCCCGCTATGCAGATGGAGAACCATTTCTCGGTGGAGGGTGGAAACTCTTTCTCGGTTTGGGATGGAAGATCTTTCCGGAATACGCATCAGAAGCTAATCAAACTCCAGGACGAGAATTCTGGGATCGAACAGAACACGTTCTATAATTCAGGATTTCGTAGAAAGTTCGTCGAGGTCACGGGCAAGGAGGCTACTGTCGAAGCAACTGTAAAACGTCTATGGGGCACCACCTCGAAGAATAAGCCAAATTGGCCAGAACACTGGACAGGCACGTCGTTACGCTACCGTGCCGAGAAACTTGGTCCCATCTATGAG
>JAGRAW010000067.1 GCA_020434415.1 Bdellovibrionales bacterium | reverse complement strand
GATATCGAGAGCTCCGTCCGCCAGCGCTCAGGCAATTTGAAGCGAACGCCGAGCCTACCGTCGGACACTGCGCACGCGCTCATCGCAAGCTACATCGCCGATGGAGTACCTGAGTAGCAGGCGTACGACCTCCGACAGTTGCGCGGCAAAGAAAAAAGCGGTCACCGTGCTGTCTTTTTTTCGGTGCGGGTTTTTTGTGATGTACAAATAATCCCGCACATCTTCTCTACCTGGACGTCAAGCGCGGCGAGGCTCAATTACGAGCCGAACGCCCTTTCCGAAGAACTACCCGCGGCGTGACTACTGAACGACCGTGTCGAGCGATGAGGCGCCCCGCAGTATTTTGAGCGATACTCAGCCCCTGACAGGGACACGCTACGGGACGGCGAGGCTAGTTGTCCGAGGGGCGATATGCAGTGCAGGGGTAGCGGCGACGAAGCTTTCGAAAGGGAACCCGGCCTCCCAACGGTGCCGGAGCGCCACGATCTTGAACTGCCCTTCCCTTCGCCCTGTCGCCACCCAGTGCTGACGGAAGCGCTCGAAGGTCCCAGGTTGAAGAGAGCAGATCTCGACGCACTGCAAGCGGTTACTTTGGCGCTTCTGCGCGTATTCGATGTTTCCGAACGCGATGTACTTGTCGAGACGACCGCTGTAGCTTTTGAGGAATCGCTCTACCTGCGCGCGTGAGTCTGAAACCGGCTCGTAATACAATCGATACCTTCCGGCACGCTCGTCCGCCACCATCAAGTAGAAAACCGAGCGAAGCTGCTGCTCCGCTTCAAGCTGTGCGACAGCACGCACGACCTGATGCTCGGAGAGTTTTTCACCGGTCAGATTTGTCACTCCACTGCCTTTTTGCACGAATCTGAGAGTAGGGAGTCCGTGGTAGTAACCGGTTACCTCCAGAATGTCGTTCATGTCGTACCGCACAAGTCCGTCGGTAGTCGTGATTAGCACGTAATACTGCTGTCCGACCGTAAGTTGATGCAAGCCAAATGTCTGCTCAGCGTGACGTTCCCCGGTATCCCACTGCTTACGCGGCACGAACTCGAAGTAGACATTCTCGAACGTCGGGAACGCGTCCGTTCCATCTCCGTTGACCGGGGTAGTCCCATGAAGCTCGCTGGCGATATACCCGACGTCGCGCAGCGCGGTGGTAGCGTCGAATTCAAGCGCCGCTCGCTGGAGAAAAATTCCGGCACTCCCCGACTTCCAACAGCCGACCGCTCTCAAGGCGGGGAATATATCGGCCAGACGGAGCGGGGTAGCCGGGCTGCGCTCCTTCTCTATCCTCCTCAACTCGTGCGCACGCGCCGGGAATGGGACAAGGATATCAATCACATTGCGCTGCACCTGGGCCGGCAATTCGTCCCAACGGAAGAACCCGCCGTGCGCGAGATCGGAGAGTAGCTCATCCCAGTGCTCGTTCATGAGCTCGGCGATAACGGAAAGGGTGCTTGTATTGGCCGTTTGAATGTAAGTCACATCCCGATGCATCAGCGCCAGGCGGAGGACGAGAAGGTATTTCAAAACGTAGTCATCGATTCCGAATACGCTTGGCGGCACTACATATTTGGAGCGCAGCGCGAACCCGACATTCTCGTACACTTGTCCTGACTTCGAGCCTATCGGCACCCCTCGAGGACTGTAGCGCTCACACGGCGCACTGACGATACCGAGGATCTTGCCGTCGAGAACACCCGGGCAACTCTGCAGCAACCCGTATGCAGTCAGCATCTGCGCATCCCGCGTCCAACGCAGGGTCTGCCGGGTCACGGGCAGGTATTTTGGTTCACCCGTCGTCCCGCTCGTCACGTTGTAGGCGACCGGCTCGGAGCGGCTGACGACCATCCCTCCTTGCTCCAACTGCTTACGAATCCATGGCCTTAACCGCTCATAGTCGTTGATGCGCACTCGCTCTTTGAATGCAGCACTACTCCACACCTCCCCCAAACCGAGCGCATCGCCCAGCTCAGTCCCCCGGTAGCCGGCTACTATGCTCCGCAATACTTCATCCTGCACTCGCTCGACATCCCGTGCTCGGCGCTTCTGCCGAGCAAGGAGTAGCTGTCCCCGAGCTTTGACGAAGGTTCGAACAAGATACGTGAGCGTGGTTTGCTGACAACGCTCGACGATACATCCCAGGCGCGTCTGTGCTGGCGGACGATATCCCGGCATAGGAACTCCTGTCGCTAGTCTACTTCCTCCTCCACCGCCGCTCTAAGCTTCTACCGCCGCATGTACTTCTTCGTCCTCAAGGATCTCCCCAAGCTTGCTCAACAGTGTTTGCGGAAGATACGGCTTCTGTAAAAAGCCCCCGAAACGCTCTCCGGCGAAGCTTCCCTCGAATTCCTGTTCGCTGTAGCCGCTAGTGAGCAGCACTTTCGCTGCTCCGGGGAGTTGCTGCATTCGACGGAATACCTCGCCTCCGTCCATATCCGGCATGCTCATATCGAGGATGACGGCGTCGAGCGTTGCTGCGTGTTCCAGATAAAGCTGGAGGGCGGTCGCTCCATCCTCAGCGCATAGCACTGCGAACCCCGCGGTCTTCAGTGTTTGCGCCACGACACTGCGGACAGCTTCTTCGTCATCGACGACTAGCACCGTGCCGCCGGACCGGAGGGGAACCACTTTGGGTGTCGATCTCTGCCTCGCGACCAGCTCCTGTCGCTCGGAACACGGAAAGAGCACCGTGATGACCGTCCCCTCATCCGGAATGCTATGCACCTTGAGCGTTCCGTTGTGGGCTCGAACGATGCCCAACACCGCCGCGAGGCCCAAGCCGCGACCGGTAAACTTGGTGGTGAAAAACGGATCGAATATCTTGCTGAGGGTCTCGTCGTCCATCCCACACCCGCTGTCTGCCACGCGAAGATAGGTGTAGACTCCTTCAGGCGTATCTCCGCTGAGATAGGTATCCAGCAAGTATTCCTTGTTCACTGCCACCAGCCCGGTGCTGACCGTGATAACGCCTTTGCGATCGCCAATCGCCTCCGATGCGTTCGTAATCAAGTTCATGATCACCTGGCTAATCTGCGCGGCATCCCCCTCAATGGCTGGAAGATCATTGGCGAAGTTGTAGCGCACGGTATGTTTCTTCGAAATCGCGGTATCGAGGAGGTCAACCATATCGTCGACCACTGCGGAAAGATTGAGCACTTCAACGAAGAACTTCCCTTTACCTGAGTATGCAAGCAGTTGGTTCGTGAGATCAGCCGCGTGCTGAGAGATCTTCTCGATTCGCCGGAGACTCAAACGAGCGGGAGACTTGTAGGGCAACTGGTTCAGTGCAATCCCGGCGTTGCCAAGGATACCCATCAACATATTGTTGAAGTCGTGGGCGATGCCGCCAGCCAAAATGCCGAGACTCTCCAGTTTCTGCGCATGTCGCACCTGCGCCTCCAAACACCGCAGGCGTTCCTGCGCCCGCTTGTATTCGACCGCGCTCGCCAACATACAACCGACCATCTCGAGCAATTGACAGACATGGCGGTCGAAGTGCTTGCGCGTGCGACACGAAGCGAAACCCACCAGGCCGATAGTCGCTCCCGAATACACCATCGGCACCATGATTGCGGACTGAATACCCTGCGCGCGACAGAAACGCTGCACCGTAGACGCCTGTTCCGGAAGCTCATCGAAATCCGGGATGTAGACTACCTCACGGCGGAGAATCTGCTCCATCGCCCACTGATACTTTTCAACCGGGATGTCCTTCACTCGAAACTGAGGCGTGAAATCGTCCGTGAACCAGCAATGGCTGATATCCATCCGCCTGCAATCATCCTTGAAAACGAAGATGTAGCTGAGGTCGACATCGGCAAATTGCGCAATCTTCGCCAACGCTTCTTGGATACCGTGATCTACCTCCTCTACCGGCAGATTGATAAAATTCGTCGATATAATATTGAGTAGCTTTTCGAACTCGATGCGGTAGGTAAGCGCGTCACGAGTTTGCTGGCGACCAATTTCGTTGCCAACATACCGGGCTGTCATCTTCACGAACAGCTTTTCGGAATCTGTGAATGACTCGAGCCGACGCTCTCCGCTGATAAAGCTGAGCGTCCCGTAGAGCTGCTCATTTACATAGATGGGACAGCCGATATACGCATCGTAGTATCGATATTCCGCCTCAGGATACTGCTCACGAACCGACTCGACAGCATAGGGACCCGCTTCGCGGATTGTACGCCCGCAGCACAGATCTGAAAGCGGCAATCGCAACCCTTGCTTGAGCAGCAATGGATCTTCCGTCTCCTGTGCCGCCGCATGCGCGGCGACAACTTCACATTCCCCGCCGTGTATCTGCAGCAACACACCACCGCGTAGCCGGAGGTGAGCAGTTGTCATCACCAGCAAGCGACGGATCTTGACGTCGAAGGTAATTGAATAGTCGGAGACGATATCTGAGAAGTCACTAAGGGCCCGATCGAGCGAAAAGTCTTGCCCCCTTTCATCGGTAGCAGCCCAAGTCGGCCGCCTCGTGCCGGGGAGCAGGATCTCCCGGACTGTATAGGTCCGCGCGTCACTGTCACTGTCACTGTCACTGCCAGGAACCGAATACTCATTCACGTCGCCGAACTCACCTGGCTTTTCGGACGAGTCGTCGGAGTTTCGCATAAAACCTCCCCCAGGCTTTATAGACTGCCAATAACTTCGAGTAGGCCGCGCGATGAATGCTGCCCCGCAACGGCTTGCGGATGCTCCCCAGCCAGGCATCCGAGAGATGGACGTGACGTTGAAAACCCGAGTCAATTCAACAGCCTTCTGACTCTGTGTTCGATTATAGCTGACAGAATATAGTTAACGAAGTCGGTTGGAGGTCCCCAGCTGTCATTTCTGTCATCAATGCACGACACACGTTCACCGAGCGCCCCCTACAGGTTTCTCCTATGAAGGCGCTGAACAAGATTGGGCAGCGCGCTTCCACTCCTGAACGCCGCGCCGCCCCTTAGCGCGTTCGGCCACAGCCGACGACAAGAGAAACCCGCAGTTTAGCCGACCGTCCACCCTGGTAAGGAAGTTGCAACCCTTACGACAAGGCGACAGAGAAGTCGCTGTTGAAGCAGTTAGTTACCTGAATGAATCTTGCAGGACGGGGTACGAGATTCTTTCAGCAGGACGTTTTAAGCGGTTGCAGTAATGAATTGTGGTTCGTCAGGGGCCGGTCTCGGACCCCTTTCATTCGCAGTAGCGACTACCGTACTTGCGCTAGTCCTGCTTGCGTCAACGGCCGTTGCCCAGTCAGACGCAACAGCACAGTTCGTGCCTGGGGAGTTCATCGTCAAGTACGATGACCACGCAGTTCGCGCCCTGATCATCGAGATTCCCGAGCTCACGCAATACTCCGAAGAAGAGGTCAAAACCGCGCTTACCCAAACCCTGGGCGCGGAAAAGCTCGAACATCTCGAGCTAGTAAACGCCGAAAAAATTGCCACGACTACTACAGACGAGCTGGATATAGAAGCGGCAGTCGATCTACTTGACGCAGATCTGGTGGAGTATATCGAACCGAACTATGTCTACGGCGTCAACGTCGTCCCCAACGACCCGTCATTCGGCTCACTCTGGGGACTGCATCAGTCCAACGACATCGACATCGATGCTCCAGAGGCATGGGATATCGTCACCGGCAATGAGTCAGAACCGATAGTAGTCGGCGTCGTGGACACGGGGATTGACTACAACCACGTGGATTTATCCGCCAACATGTGGCGAAACACGGCAGAGTACGGAGGGTCACCCGGAGTAGACGACGACGGCAACGGTTACGTCGACGATATTTACGGATGGAACGGGGTCTCGAACAACGGGAACCCCATGGACGATCAAGCTTCCACTTATCACGGCACCCACTGCGCAGGCACGATTGGTGCGGTAAGTAACAACGGTATCGGCATTACCGGTGTCGCCTGGAACGTCAAGCTGATGGCGCTCAAGTTTCTCGGATCAAATGGATCCGGCGCGACTTCCGACGCCATCGAAGTTATCAACTACGCAATTACCATGCGAGAGCGAGGGGTCAATCTCCGAGTCCTGTCGAACTCGTGGGGCGGCGGCGGCTACTCACAAGCCCTCTTCGAAGCCGTCCAGGCAGCGAACAATGTCGGGATTATTTTCATAGCAGCCGCAGGCAACAATAACTCGAACAACGATTCTTCGCCTGCTTACCCGGCAAACTACACCAATCCGAATGTGATATCGGTCGCCGCAGTGTCTTCCAACGGAAGTCGTGCCTCCTTCTCCAACTATGGTGCGACAACGGTAGATCTTGCTGCTCCCGGAGTCTCCATCTACAGCACCAAGCGAGGAAATGCCTATCAGAGCCTGAACGGCACTTCGATGGCCACTCCTCATGTAAGTGGCGTTGCAGCCTTGGTGCTCAGCCGCTACCCCCAGTATAACCCCTCACAACTGAAGGCTCAGCTTCTAGATACGGTTCAGCCGGTCGCTGCACTCAATGGCTTGATGCTGAAACCGGGAATTGTCAACGCGCGCGCCGCAGTTGCAAATCCATCCAACATGCCGCCGACACTTCAGGCAATTGCCAATGTCTCCGTCAGCCCGCGCGTCCGCGTAAAGCAGGTTCCCATCAGCGCGACTGACCAGGACAGCAATGACCTAACCTACACCGCCGAAATTCTCTTTGAACAACACCTTGTCAACGCCGCGGCACTCGACCAGCAGTACAACTTCACTAGTCACCCCTCGCAGTACAACAACTACTGGGGCTACGGTGAGAAACGGATCGTCACCGGCTCGGGCGCCATCTTCGCTATCTTTTCAGACGGGCTTGTGTATCAACTTGTGGGGAATTACCTGCAAGGCGTCGGATCGCTCGATACGCGCTATTACACCAATCCGAACCTCCTGGTAAGCGCCCACCCACTGAATGGATCGCAGTTTGCTTCGCTCCAGTTCAACCCGGATCACTCGATTCTCACAGTTACCACCGCCTCAGGATTTGAAGGCTCATTCCGCGTGCAAGTCACCGTCAGCGACGGCGAACGCAGCGACGCTCGAGCGTTTACCGTGAATGTCGTGAACAACGCACCGACAATTGCTGCGCTTCCTGATTTGGAAGTGTCGCCAAATCAGATACCTTTGACGGTCGCTCTCTCGATCGAGGACCCCGATGACGACCCCCTGACAGTCAATGCAACTGCCTTAACGGTAGAACAACTCGCGCATGAGCTAGACAACGAATTACAACTCTACCATACCGGCAACTCGCATCTTAACTTTCTCGGCGGCAATGAAACTTACGTTCGTAGTGCGGCCAACACTAAGTGGTATTTCATTACGCCGGACGGAGGACTCTACGAGCAGAAATCGACCCTCGCCCTGAGCCCCAAGGTCGCTCAACTTGACAGTAGATATCACGCTAACTCGACTCTTCTTTACGAGGCGCCGTCACCATCCGGACCGACAGTGACAGCGACAGTGACTAACCAATTACTAACCGTCACTCCCCCACCCACGTTCGAGGGATCGTTGACGGTCACCGTTCGTGCTTCTGACGCTAGCGAGACGTCGGTTCAACGTTTTACTGTGGTCATTGTTAATCACGCTCCGGTACTACAACCGATTGCTGACCAGTTCACGTCCCCATCCGCCGGAGCGCTAGAGGTCGCGCTCTCTGCTTCAGACTCCGACGGAGACTCTCTGAGCTATACTGCCGGCACAGTAACAGTGGAACAGCTGGCCTACGAGCTCGACCAGGAACTACAGCTCTACCACACCGGCAATTCTTACTTCAATTTCTTGGGCGGTAACGAGACATACGTACGGAGCGCGACGAATACCAAATGGTACTTCATCACGCCGACAGGAGGCGTTTATGAGCAGAAATCGTCTCTCGCCCTGAGCACTAAAATCGCTCAGCTTGATTCGAGATACCATGCAAATTCCGCTCTGCTCTACTCTGCTCCTGCACCGCAAGCCGGCACATCTCCTGCTGCCGTTACGATTGTCGATGGAAAGGTGCGCATCCAGCCGACGTCTGGATTCACCGGTACATTCCTGGTTCGCGTAACCGTCAGCGACGGCAGCAGAACTGCCGGCCAACTATTCTCTGTGACGGTTGAAAATCGCCCTCCAACGCTCGCCGACATCGCCAATGTGCAAATTGCTCCGCAGAATGGAAGTCGAACCGTTACCCTGGCGGGCTCAGACCCCGACGGCGACGCACTCACCTATTCTGCCTCGATCGTCACCGTCGAGCAGGTCGCCTACGAACTGGATCAAAGTCTTCAGCTCTACCATACCGGCAACTCGTACTACAATTTCTTGGGCGGAAATGAGACATACGTCCGGAGCGCGACTACTACGAAGTGGTACTTCATAACACCAACTGGCGGTATCTATGAGCAAGGGTCGAGTATCGCAGCGAGTGTGAAGGTTGCACAACTCGATGCTCGGTATCATGCAAATTCAGCTTTACTTTACAATGCTCCAGCGCCGGAAGGCTCTCAAGCTCCTGCCACCCTGACCGTGGTCGGAACAAACTTAACTATTGCGCTCAAGCCTGACTTCCTTGGCCAATTCGTCATTCGAGTGAGCGTCTCCGACGGAACGGTAAGCACGTCAAAGACATTTTCGGTAACCGTTGCGAACAACGCCCCGATACTTCAGCCGGTTGGAAACAAGCACGTGTCTCCACAGCAAGGAAGCCTTTCGTTCAATCTCCAGGCGACGGATGCCGACAACGACGTCCTGACCTACACCGCGACTGTTCAGACGGTAGAAGCCGTCGCCTACCAACTGGATCAAGACCTTCAGCTGTATCACACCGGCAATTCCTACTTTAACTTCCTTGGCGGCCAGGAAACCTATGTGCGAAGCGGCTCCAACTCCAAGTGGTATTTCATTACGCCGGACGGAGGTGTTTTCGAGCAACGTTCCAGCATTGCCGCTAGCGTAAAGGTCGCACAACTGGACTCTCGTTATCACGCTAATTCGGCGCTTCTTCATGCTGCACCACAGCCTCAGGGCGCTGAGGGCATCGCTTCGGCGAGCACCGGAGGTTCAACCGTTACCCTGACTCCGGCGAGCGGCTTTACGGGCATCTTCTATCTTAGAATCGCCGTCTCTGATGGAATCGCAACTGACACGGAGATAATCCAGGTTACGGTCGCAAACCGTCCTCCCACGCTATCTCCGATTGCTGACCGCGCGATCGCTCGCGCCAACGCGTTGCAGGTAACACTTAGCGGGTCCGATCCTGACGGTGACACTCTGTCTTACTCAGCGACTGCTATGACGGTCCACCACATCGCATACGAACTGGATTCTGAACTCCAGCTTTACTTCACCGGCAACAGCTACTTCAACTTCCTTGGAGGCAACGAGACTTATGTAAGGAGCGCCGCAAATACCAAGTGGTATTTCATCACTCCAGCTGGTGGACTATACGAACAGCGTTCGACCCTGGCAGCCAGTGTTAAGGTTGCCCAACTCGATGCCAATTTCTACGCTAATCCGTCAGCGCTCTACAACGCTCCTTTACCAGCAGACACTACGCCTCCGGCAGCTACGACCCTAGTGGGTCAGTCCCTCACAGTAGTGCCGGCCGATGACTTTGTCGGAAACTTCTATGTCTCCGCTTCAGTCACTGACGGAACGACGGTAGCAAGGCAACGCTTCCTCGTTACCGTAAACAATCAAGCACCTGTCATCGCACCGATTCAAGACCTATCTGTACCATTGTCGGCAGGAAGTGCGCAGGCGTCGGTGGTAGCTACCGACGCGGACGGTGACCAACTGCAGTACTCGGCTAAGATTACAACAGTCGAAATGACAGCCTATGCCTTGGATCAAGAACTGAAGTTGTACCACACCGGAAATTCCTGGTTCAATTTCTTCGGCGTGAGCGAAACGTATGTTCGCAGCGCGGTGAACTCCAAGTGGTACTTCATAACACCAAACGGGCGAGTGTATCGCCAAGGACAGAACTTTGCTCAGAGCACGTTAGTTGCGACTCTCGAGCCGCGCTACCACGCCAATCCTTCGCTTCTTTTTGCAGCGCCTGCGCCTACAGCAAATGTGCCGGCCACATTCTCGTTTACAGGGAATATTCTGACAATCAGCCTGGCGACCGCTCAGCCCACAGCTTTCAAAGTCCAGGTGACCGTGAGTGATGGCGCGGAAAGCGCCGTCGAGTCATTTGATGTCACGGTCACAGAAAGCCAGACTACCGGTATCGACTCGGACGGAGATGGTGTAGATGACGAACAGGAAGTCTCGGACGGAACAGATCCCTATGACTCCGGCAGTTTTCTCCCGAATATATCCTCGCCCGTCTACACGGTGTGGAACAGCTTCCTACGGATGACAAATATCCTTGAGCTGACTAATCCCACTCCCACCGACACAACGGCAAGAGTCACGCTTTACGGCATCGACGGCAGTATTGCAGCTCAGCGAACAGTGAACATTCCCGCGGAAGACCAGTTTGACCTGATTGTGAACGAGTTAGACGGGTTCGTAGAGAATTCTTACGGCATTCTGAAGATTGAGTTTGATGGCTTCATCGATGGTCGGGTCTCCTACTATAGACCGACACCCTCCGGTACAGAGTTCGAATTTGCCTTCGGAGTTGCCTTAGCAAATGCAAGCAAGGGGACGACCGCAGTTGGGTTCAACACGTTCCAACCAAGCTTTGATGCGACCGAACAAGAGCACGAAGTGGCCAACTGGCTGAGTATCATCAATCTTGCGCGGGAGGAGAAGATCTACACGGTGCTCACATACGATCAGAATGGCACCCTGCTTCAGTCACGCCAAGTGACCGTGTCGGGCCTGGGAAGAAGCGACATTGATGGTGGACACGGAATCGCAGGCCGCAACGTCGTCGGAATGCACAAGATCGTTCCTTCAGATGCATCTGCTCAGTATATCGCACAACTAATACGCTACGGGGGCAACGCTGCTCAGGGCATCGCACCCAGCGCATATCGGTTCGCCTTTCCACTCGTCGCTCGCGCAGGCAACGGCAGACAGCAGCTCTTACCGATTTCTCGTCAGTTCGGGGAGAGTAACTGGGTCGAACTTGTAAACACTCTGGAGATCGCGGTCCCGTGCGAGCTCACTTTCTGGTCGAACGATGGAGTTGCTTTGCGAAATGAGCAGATTGAGTTAGCGCCTCATGCGCAGCAACACTTCGATGCAAGTGCCCTACTTGAAGCCGGACAGTCCGGTATGGTTTCTGTCAATCCGCAGGTACCGAATTCGATAGTGACGCAGAGCATGTTCTACTTCCGTGATAGCAATGGACGGATAGAGGCTATGTATGGATCCCAGGCACGAGAAGCTGCAATTGGGAAACTTGCCGGGTCGTTCAACCTATACCTTGGAATGCAGAACTGGCTTAGAGTGGCCAACCCCTCAAGCAATCCGATTACGATAAGAATAGCAGTGAACAATCCCACTGGAACTATCGAGCAATCCGTAACCCTGAGCGGGCATGCTTCAAAAACTATCGCAATTCACGGGACGGAGTTTCAGACTTTGGCGGATACGTACGGACGCGTTGTCCTATCCAGCACCGGCAACGCGGGTCTCCTCGCAGAGCTTCTGCGACTAAGAACGGTCGGCACCATCGTTGATTTCGCCGCTCCCACCGAGGTTCGGTAAAGGTCGGCGAACAATCCCACACCGCGCCGAGGGGGCAGACTAGCTCTACCGCTGGCAACGGAGAGCGGCCGGGAAAGCGAAAGTTCCTCTGCAGTATCCAGCTCAACCTGTCGAGCCGAGCGGCGGCAAACATCTTCGTTGGGTATGAATCTATCGTTTTTGACACACCCAACAAGGGCCACTTCCGACATCAGCTTCGAAACGACCATGGCCGTTGATGCAGACAATGTTGCCTTCCTGACTTCTTTCCGATATCCGTAGGGTGATGCGCGCACGCTAACTCCAAGTCGCAGAGATCGAAGCCTACATGCTGCAGAAGCTCAAAATAGAGAACTGCCCTACCTGCGACTCGCGGGACCTCGCCGAACTGCCATTTGCCGAAAGCTATCATCTTCCCACCTTCAAAGCAGAACACGAAGTGCGAGTGTCTCTTTGCAATCACTGCGGCTTCTTTTTCCAGGCTGAACCGCTATGCCAGACCGAACTCGATCGCTACTACAGCAATAACTCGAGCCTACGGACGACAGAAATTGCGGTCGTCGACAAAGAGATTTTTCGCCAGCAGGCAAGTTTCATGGCGGCCGCCATCACTTTGGCCGGCAAGTCGCTCCTTGAAGTCGGACCAGACATGGGTCAGTTTCTCGACTTTCTGCGAGAGCAGTTCGGATGTCGGACCTTCTTCTCTGAGCTTAACCAGCATGCGTGCGCGCACCTAAAGAGAACCGGTCATCAGAGCGTATTTGATTCTTCCGCCGCCGACACACGATTCGATATCGTCGTGATGAGGCACGTTCTTGAACATATCGTTCAGCCGGTACAATATCTTTGTGAGCTTAGGGAGCGCATTGTAGATACTGGCATCTTGTTTCTCGAAGTGCCTGACCTAAGTTTCCTTGATTCCGACACCAGTGGCATATCCTTCGAACACGTGAACTACTTTTCCCCAGCGACACTTACAAGAGTCCTTGATCGCGCGGGATTCATTATTGTCCGGCAAGAGCATGCTCTCAATCGGGAGTATCCGGTAGCGCGGCACCGCGTGTTGCGAATGCTCGCGGTCAAGCGCTCGTTCGAAACGAAAAATGCCTTGCTGCGCCACATAGAAAGACAGCGCAACGCCATCACAGACCGCGTCGAACAAGAGCTGAGAAAACTTCCGACCGGCGCAAAGATTGCCCTTTACGGCGCAAGTTGGTTGGCCGAAAAGGTGCTTAAGCAAACTGGGATAGGCTCGCATCATCTAATAGGAATCTTCGACAAGGACGAGAGGAAACAAGGTGGACTTTTCTGTGGTATTCAAGTTTTTGATCCAGCGGAAATTCCGGCCAAAAATCCCGATCTTCTTTTGATTACATCGTCTTTTGAAGAAGAAATTGTCAACTACCTCCACGTCATCGGATACTCTGGTGATGCCATTCCGCTCTCTGCACTTTCAGTTTGCGACTATAATTCGGAGCAGTAACAATGCCACAGTTGTCTCAAGTCAAATCTCTGAAAGAGCAGTTCGAGGAAGACGGCTTCGTAATCGCACGGGGTGCGATCCCAGTAGACCTCCTTGCACACGTCGAGAGACAAACTTACTCCCTCGCGAAGAAGCTGCTGGGTCCGACTGAAACGAAAGGCATAGCAGAATGTCCCTTCGAAACGCTTAGAACGCTGGAGCGAACGGATCGCGACGCATTTGCTACTGTGTGCGGTTTCTCGGGTTCTTCATTGGCTGGATTCGCCATTACAACGTGCCCCGGTCTGCTCGGTGTATTGCGTGAGATATGCTCGCGAGAGGTGTTCGATCTCTTCCCCACCCTCTTTGGTCTGTTTTGGAATGACCGTAGCACGACGCGTCTACACTACGACTGGCATCAGGAGACGAGTTACTATCAAGGCTATCCCGAATCAATCCACACGTGGTTTCCGCTATTCCGAAATCTTAAAGATGAAGACGGGCCGATGATTGTTTGTCGGGGCTCTCATAAGGAGCATTTCTCCTTTGACACTGAATTTATCGAGAACGGCCTAACTCAACTCCGGGTGAGGCAGTCTATTGCTGAGCAATTCGAACAGGTGCACTGCTCAATCTCGCGCGGGGATGTCGTCATCTTCCATGAGCGTTGCCTCCACTCTACCGGAACAAATTTTTCTGCTCTGCCGAGAATTTCAGGAATCATTCGGTACGTGGCTTTGTTGGAGGACCGTCAAGGCTTTCGCCCACACATGCAGAGAGCCGCAGGGAAGAAAATGCTTTCCGACTCGCAGCAATAGAATTCGCCGCATCGGACCGCCCTAGGTCTCCAGCGACAAGGACATTTTGTCGAATGTCTCATAGCAGCTCTGGTCAAACATAGCCCGAGTAAATGCCTCGGTTTTCTTCGCCAATTGTTCGAGAGACTGAGGGTCCGCCACACAGTT
>JAGRAW010000677.1 GCA_020434415.1 Bdellovibrionales bacterium | reverse complement strand
TTTTCTCCCCTTCTCCCCCAGCTGGGGGAGAAGGGGCCGGGGGAAGAGGGGGAATTAACCCGTGCGTAACATGAGTTAAGTAAGAATCCAAACATAGCATGCCAAGGGAACCTTCAGATGACCTATTTACTCGGTATCGATGCCTCAACAACGGCGACAAAAGCGTTGTTAATTAATACAAATGGCGATGTTGTTGCTGTCGCCGGCGCTGAATATGGCTTTGAAACGCCCCATCCATTGTGGAGCGAGCAATCACCCTCTCTCTGGTGGGATGGCGCAATAACCAGCATTCGCAAGGTGCTCGCCGAGACCGGCATTGATCCGACCGAGATTCGCGGTGTTGGCCTAACGGGCCAAATGCATGGCCTGGTGCTGCTCGATGAAAATGGTGCAGTCCTACGCCCCTCGATCCTCTGGAATGATCAGCGCACGGCAGCACAATGCGATGCCATGCGTCAACGGTTGGGTAAAGCGCGCCTGATCGAATTGACCGGCAACGATGCGCTGACTGG
>JAGRAW010000676.1 GCA_020434415.1 Bdellovibrionales bacterium | reverse complement strand
AAAAATCCTCTCCGGCATCTTGGTCCCAGATAGCGGAGATGTCGCCGTCATGGATCAGGTCCCTTGGAGGGAGCGCATCTCCATCGCGAGGGAGATCGGCGTCGTCTTTGGCCAGCGAACCCAGCTCTGGTGGGATCTACCCGTTATCGACTCGTTCAAGCTTCTCAAGGAGATCTACGCGATAGAGAGTTCAGATTACAAGAGGAAGCTCGATGAGCTCATCCAAACACTCGATCTGGCAAGCCTCTTAGCAGTCCCCGTGAGGCAGTTGAGCTTGGGACAGCGGATGCGCTGTGACCTTGCCGCCTCTTTGCTCCACTCGCCCAAGATCCTCTTCTTGGATGAGCCGACGATCGGACTCGATGCCGTCAGCAAGCTCGCTATTCGAGACCTGATCAGACAGCTGAACCGCGAGCAGAAGATCACCATTTTTCTCACTACACATGACATGGACGATATCGAGGCACTCTGCCGCAGAGTTCTCATCCTCAACAACGGAGAGCTCTTTCTCGAC
>JAGRAW010000675.1 GCA_020434415.1 Bdellovibrionales bacterium | reverse complement strand
GCTCAAAGCCTGGCATTTGAGTATCTTGATAGCTTACACGCTTTCCTTTCTCGGAGTAGGGAAGGGCGTTCAGACTGCTTTCGGTGAACTTGAATTTCTTATTTTGAAACCTGGTCATGGTATGGTCATGGGTAACTTCTGTTTCTGTTCGTACCCGATGATATACCAAGAGAACGCAGATATGGCGAATTTTTCAGCGTTTTAAGGCACTTCGTTAACTTTGGTAAACTTGAGTGTACCTCGAAAAACGTTGACCCAAGAATTCGTAATCAGTAGGTCGGCGGTTCGAATCCGCTGGGTGGCTCCAGCCCCTTTAAACCCTCATACACTATCTTAGCCATTTCAACCTTCCACCCCGTTCCCCTAAATCACGTAAATTTTTGCAAAGTTATGCGGTTTATAGTGTAAGTAGTCAGGATCGTCTGCTACTTAGACATCCGTCACTACTACCCTTACTGGAGAGATTTCATGTTTGCGCCAAATCGCCTTCTTGCCCTGCTATTGTTCTTAGCGCTTATACCGAC
>JAGRAW010000674.1 GCA_020434415.1 Bdellovibrionales bacterium | reverse complement strand
ATAGGTCATATTCAAACGGGCAAACTCAATTTGCTGCGGATGGGCGGTTACGGGGAGATGAGCGAGCGGCCAGTCGTATAAGGGACGATGATCCTCAAACTCCAAGGTGCAAATTGAATGCGTGATACCCTCGATGGAGTCGGAGAGGCTATGCGCATAGTCATACATCGGATAAATACACCAATCATCGCCCGTACGGTGGTGATGCTCATGTTTGATACGGTACAGCGCCGGATCGCGCATATTGATATTCGGCGAAGCCATATCGATCTTTGCGCGGAGTACATGGGCACCATCGGGAAACTCTCCCTTTCTCATTCGCTGGAAGAGATCAAGATTCTCCTCCACACTGCGATCTCGGTAGGGGCTGTTCGTTCCCGCTTCAGTCAAGGTCCCACGATGGGCGCGAATCTCTTCAGCGGTAAGACTATCAACGTAGGCCAGCCCTTTTTTTATCAAGGCTACCGCAAACTCATACAGCTGCTCGAAGTAGTCAGAGGCAAAGTACTCTCGATCCTCCCAAT
>JAGRAW010000673.1 GCA_020434415.1 Bdellovibrionales bacterium | reverse complement strand
GATTTTTTGCTCGGGGCGAATTGCTCCGCCGATGCTTCGATTCGTCTAGCTTCGAGCAGCTCAAAGCCTTTTGGCTATCGCACGTTTCGAACCCCTAGATTTGGGAAAAGGGAAGCCCTCAGTTGCCGATGACAACTGGGGCTCGAGTGGTGCTTCACAAACCTTGCGGACAGGTCTATTTTGCGGTCGGATTTGCTCCGCCGGGACTTACTTGCCACGAAATAGTGTTCGGGAACTCCCCCTTCTGACGCGCCCGTTCCAGTGTTTCGGCCAATTTATAGCCGGCAACGTCGGCGAGTGAAACGCCGGGCCCTAGTTGATCGATAAAAGCGCGCAGTGCAGTGCCCTGAGCTTTGAGCGTTTCGAGCTCTGCATCTGCCAGCAATTTAAGGTTCTGCTGGTTGGCCTGAAGCTGCTCTGTTGCGGCGTTCGCAGAAAGCGCGTCCTCGACCTCCTTGCCGGGGATTACGGAGCTAAGCTGGACGGAGATATGGAATACCTCCTGCAGTTCCTCCGAAGAAAGCCCG
>JAGRAW010000672.1 GCA_020434415.1 Bdellovibrionales bacterium | reverse complement strand
GGCGATATTGTCAGCCGCGGATTGGTTCAAGGGGTCTACATCACCGGCAACAAGGTGTTCTTCTCCATTGCGGTGCCAGGCGGTGATCCATCTGTCATGGAGCCGGTACGTGCCGCCGCCGCCACCGCCGTGTCGACCATCGACGGCGTCGAGAAGGTCACGGCCACGCTGACCGCCGAAGTGAAGGGCAATGGATCCCCTGCCGCAGCCCCGTCCCCGTCGCAGCGGTCCGCCCAGCCTGCCCGCCCGCAACCGTCGAAGGCCGGGGTTCCCGGTATCCGCCACATCATCGCAGTGGCTTCCGGCAAGGGCGGTGTCGGCAAATCGACAACGGCGGTCAACCTCGCGCTGGGGCTTGCAGCCGGCGGTCTGGCCGTTGGCGTGCTCGACGCAGACATCTACGGACCGTCCGTGCCACGGCTGCTCGGCATCAAGGGCAAGCCGGAGCTGCTCGACGGCAAGCGGCTCAAGCCCATGGAGGCTTTCGGGCTCAAGGTCATGTCCATGGGGTTCCTCGTCGATGAGGAAGCTCCGATGAT
>JAGRAW010000671.1 GCA_020434415.1 Bdellovibrionales bacterium | reverse complement strand
ATTCGAGGTGTCAGGTCAACGCCCACAATTCATTGTTGCAGTTTTTTGTAACGAAAGCGCGGCGCCTCGTCGACGGCCAATCCGAGTCGTTCTCGTCGCTGTTGTTCGTATGTCTGGTAGTTTCCCTCACACCAATGGACATATCCGTCACCTTCAAACGCTAACACATGCGTGGCAATGCGATCCAGAAACCAACGGTCGTGGCTGATCACGACCACGCAGCCCGCATAATTGAGAATCGCTTCTTCCAGCGCTCGCAGCGTATCGACATCCAGGTCGTTGGTAGGTTCGTCGAGCAGCAAGACGTTGGAACCGCGCCGCAGCAACTTGGCCAAATGGACGCGATTGCGTTCCCCCCCCGACAATGAACCGACTTTCTTTTCCTGATCGGGACCACGAAAGTTGAAACGCGAAACAAAGGCCCGGGCATTGATCTTACGCCCGCCCATTTCCAAGGTTTCATGACCTCCCGAAATCTCCTGGTAGACGGTATGGTCGGCTGCCAGCGCGTCGCGATTTTGATCGACATATCCAAACTC
>JAGRAW010000670.1 GCA_020434415.1 Bdellovibrionales bacterium | reverse complement strand
CGCGTCGTTCATCGCCGCGTCGCTGGCGAACGCGGCGAAGAAGTAGCCGGGCGCCCGCGCGCGAAGCGCAGCCGGCGCGATTTGTCAATGCACACGTCGTGCCATAATGCGCAGAAAAATACGTGCCAGCTTCGTTCGCGGTGTGCGGAGCGGGGTCGGCGTGTTATAGTGGGTTCTGTCACGGGGGTCAGCGAAGGTGCCGACGCTCCCCTCCCCCGCGCGCCCGTTGGGCGCGACGCACAGGACTCCTGACTGCTACGTACGCCGTGCTCGAACTGAAGCAAAGCCAGCGTCTCGCGCAGGAACTGCGGATGACGCCGCAGCTGCAGCAGGCGATCAAGCTGCTGCAGTTGTCGCGGATGGAGCTCGTCGACCTGATCCAGACGGAGATGGTCGAAAACCCGATGCTCGAGGAGGCGCCGGACGACACCGGCCCGGTCGAGCTGGGCACCGACCGGCTCGCCGCCGAGGTGATGGATCACGAGCGCAGCGACGACACCGCGCAGGCCGAACAGGCCGTGCAGGAGATCGACTGGGAGCGGTAC
>JAGRAW010000066.1 GCA_020434415.1 Bdellovibrionales bacterium | reverse complement strand
TAATACTCGAAGGAGTTGGTGCTGGTTACCGTCGTCAAGCCTGCTTCGTCATAAATTGCTCGAACGAAGTAGGAGTCGGTGGCTTTCTGTTGTCGAATAGCGCCGAAGAGAGTCGTCCCAAGCGAAATGTTGTCGCTGAGTCGATAGGCATAGCTTCCGCCGAGCCAGTATTCCCTGATCGACTGGTCCGCGCTTACTTGCCCGGTAAATTCTTCGTCGCCGGGAATTTCCTGGATGACATCCTGAAATCGATCCGTTCGCCCGGTGTAGTTCTGCGACGCGTCGATACGCGCCAACAGTGTGTAGCCGAAGGTGTGCACCGAGTCGTCTTCAAAGCGGTGGATACCCGAGACAAGCGTCGGCACCGCTTTGATACTCTGACTTTCCAGATCCTCTCCTGTTCCAGAGCCGTTCTCCAGCGTGATCTTGCTGATGCCATACGCATTGGCGGATACCGACAAACTTTCATTTTCCACAAAGCCGAGTGCGCCCGGATTGTAGACGCCGGCGGAAGTGTCACGTACGCCGCCGACTACCGCGCCACCCATTAGGCTGGACCGTGAGCCGTACTGATTGTACCACTGATTGGTGTCTTGTGCGTTGGCACTCGGCACAGTGCTGAGCAGAAGTGCTGACACTGCGAGTGCGGATTGGAGCTGGTTTCTCATATGCCTCTCGTCATCGGTTAGTCTGCTGAACATGCGCCCTTGTCGCGGGTGCTCGGACAGCAGAGCAGTATGTGGCGAAAGACCAGGACAAGGGGCGCCCCTTATGATGCGGATCACTCTAGATATCGGTTCGCGTCTGGCGCGGCGCAATGTTCTTCATTCTTAAACTAACGTGAGTAGACCCGGCCAAAACGGCTTGCGAGCTAACCTCCTGAATTTGCGAATCTATTTGCGACCCTCAGCTGTTTTTCGGGTGCCGCCGGTTGTGGAAAACCCTGATGGCTGGTAGGGAAAGGCTCCCACCGCTCATTCCCACGGATGAATCGCTAGATGTCGGATCTCGCCCGTTAGCCCTCGGCTACACCGTGCCCTGCCGAAGCGCTATCGGGCGGATGGAGACTAAAACGGTTTTGGTCTTTCGTCGCCTTTCCTCTGCTTCGCAGGAGGCAAATCATGGCGTTCAAGGTTGTCATCATCGGGAGCGGACCCCACGGACTGATCACGGCAACGAATCTACTTCGCCGGCTCAATCACGACGAAATTCGGATCGTGGATCCGAACGAAATGTTCGGCGCAAAGCTGCTCGATCACATGACGGACTGTGCGACCCTGCACCTTCGGAGTGGAGAGACCGAGCATGTTGATGCTGTGCATTCGTCGCTGGCAGATTTCGCAGAGCGTTCTCACCGAACATCGGGGTTCGCTCGCGGGAGGCGTCCGTGTGTGAAGCTGTGGTTTGACCACCTGCAAGACACTGCGGAGCGGCTACGACTGACCGAGTGCCGGTATCAAGCTTGGGGCACCGCTATTCGACGCAAGGGCAAGCTGCTGGAAGTCGTCACGACTAGTGGCACGCTTGAGGCTGAGAGTGTCGTCTTGGCGATGGGGCAGATGCGTCCGTTCTATCCCGAATGGGCAGCTCGTTTGCGCGGCCACTGGCCCCACGTGATGCATGTCTTTGACAATGATTTCGACGGCCTGAATCTCCCGGTGGTGGAGCATGCAATTGTGGTCGGCGGCGGTATCACTGCGGCGCAGACGGTAGCCCGAGTAGCCCAAAATGGCACTCAACGGATTACCTATCTGACCCGGCGTCCCTTGAGCAAAGGCGAAGGCGTAACCAGCACGTTGGACTGGAGAGACAACCAGGAGCTTTGCCAAAAGCTGTGCTCCCTGGAGTTGCCTAGTCAGCGCGATGATATGCTGCGTGCTGAAGGAGACCGGGGAACAATCCCGCAGTGGGAGCTGGAGCGCCTCGAACAATTGCAGTCCGAGGAGCGAGTGATTCACGAAGTATGCTCGATTTCTCATGCCATCCCTACCTCGCAGAATGTGCGGGTCGCTCTTGATAACGGGATCGTTTTGGGAGCAAACCAGCTGGTGCTCGCCACCGGCTTCACGCCGGAATTGCAAGATTGGCTGGTCGCTTCTGCTCGCGCGCTTGGACTGCCTTTCTACCCGGACGGTGTGCCGCTACTCGAAAGAGACTTCGAGTGGGGTCGAGGCAGTAACATCTTTCTGACGGGAATTCATGCTCGTCGGATCGCAGGACCCTATGCGCACAACGTGGTCGGGGCCCAAATGTTCGCCTCGCAGTTCTGCGCTAGGCGGTGGAAGTAGGGTCGGTTTTTACGATGATTTGTCGGTGGGGCGATCGGTTGGTCACTGAAAATTTTCAGCGACTGCCTTGCCCCACCGGCGGAAATGAAGGGAACCTCCATCCGCCTAATCACGGCCTGCGTATCCGTTGGAAATCGGTCTGTTCAAACCCCATCCGTTGAAAACCCGTGCGCCCCGTCAAAGGATGACTACAAGGTGTGGAATCTGTAGCAGCGGATTCTAAAACCGAGACGGCACGGGATGTCGCAAACGCGATCATCCCGTGCGAATAGTTCTTACCTCGCGAAGTGCATCAGAGCGTCGTCGCGGATTCGACCCGAGGAGGCCATAGCTCACGACGAACCAGGCGCCATGCCCGGATCAATTGCACTGCCGGTAGCACGGTCGTTTCCGGCAAGTTAGCTTGCTGGATATCGAAATCAAGCAAGCGGTAGAGAGCTGTCGCATACTCCAATCCGTCAGGAAGAGGCTGGTCCGTCAGCTCACTCCACGCATCGTTAGCGATGGACATCGCAGTTTCAGCTTCAGCACGGATTGCTTGGGTCTGCGCGGTTCGCGCCCGAGCAATAGCTGCATGGTAGGCATCGTTTGCTGAACGTCGGTTCGAGCCGATCGAGCCGATTTGCTTTCCGATCGTCCAGAGCACGCCGGAGCCGGCGACCGCGAGGGAAATGAGCACGGACGATAATGTGTCATTGCTCAATCCGACAGTTTCGCGCAGGAACGCGAATGTTGCGGAGAACGCCGTGAGGAAGACCGCCAGCAACTGGCCCATCCACGCCCAGACCAAGCCTTTCAGATCGGCGATGGAATCTTGATCGATTCGCTCATTCCGCCGTCGTTCGGCATCTTTCTGATCGGAGAGAAAGTGGCGATGTCTTCTGGCAAGTGCTTCAGCGAAGCAAAGTGCCGCCTGCTCCAGCTTTGCCAGGTAGACGCCTTCTATACTGAGTGAATCGAACTCACCGACGAAAGTACGGAACCAGTCGATGGTTCGAGTAGCCACTCGCAGCGTCGTATTGCCGTTGCAGTCTCCCTGAGCCTCCGCTTCGCGCTCCCCGCGATTCTGAAGGTACAGCATGTAGCCAAGCAGCAAAGCATAGTTGGGCTTCAACAATTGTACTGACAACGATGTCCTTGTCATAAAAAACCTCCGAGTAAGGGGCCTGCACCGACTGTAGATAGGCGGTGCTTCGTGAATCCGATGCCACAGACGCCAACTACCTCGCGACTGTGGCTCCACAATCCCAACTACCGGAGTAAGAACGGAAAGAACGGACGGAGCGCTCGACAGAACCCTATCTTGGGCTGTGCGTTACGGCGCTTGTTTTGTCGAGCTTCGAGCGCCGCACAATGCGAGCACGAGTCCCATGAAGAAAAAGGCGATCAGGCGAATTTCACCGTCGCCAAAGTTATACTCGACCAACCCGGAGAGCTGCCAGCCGAGGAGCGCAATGCTGAAGAATAGTGCGACCATTCCCGCCTCGCGGTCAAGCAGCGAGGCACTACGACGAGTCTTGTGCCACAGGAGTGCACCCAAGCTGACGGCAACTACCATCCACCAAAGGTAGGCGGCAAGTCCGATAAGCCCCGTCTCCACGGCAATGTTGAGCACGTTGTTGTGCATGTGTCGGTGCGCCCGGGGCAGGGTCGGATCCAGCACCCGCATATACGCGGCGTTTCCGATGCCGACGCCGAGCGGAAATCTACCGACAATTTCGGCGCCGAGCTTCCACATGCTGCTGCGACCGCCGTAAATGAGAAAGTGGTCAACCAAGGAACCGAGTCTTTCCCGTGCCGGCTCCAGCAGCGCGATGGTGAGCGCACTGATGCTGATGGTTGCCAAAATCAGTTTGCGCGAAAAGAGAGCTCCAATCAGCACCAACTCGATGATGACCGCCGCCCAGGGGCCGCGCTTTAGGTTGATCAGCAGCGAAGCGAACAGCAAGCCTGCAAGCAGTGTAAGTGCTCTGAAGAAACCGGCGCCGGTTGAAAAAGGCTGGAACGGGTTGGTGTCGGTGGAGTGAGTGAACAGTGTGGCGCTGGTGATGGTGAGCAAGACAACAAGTCCGATCCCGGCGAACGTTTGAAGGAGCCACGGTTGTTCAAGCGCCAAGAGCCCTGACCATGCGGTAAGTATGGCGAAGAGAAAGACCAGCGCGCCGCCCCCAAGCGAGGTTTGTCGAAATGTGGGGCGGGAAGCCGGCGAAGCAGCGTCTGCGCCGAGCCGCTGGAGGGCGACGAGCATCAAGCCGACCAGGGTCGGTAGGACGAGGACAAGCTGCCCGGACTCGGTCAGCGCACCCGGAATTTTCGGCGGCAGCTCGAAGCCTGCCGCCGAGGTGCTGACGGAGTGCAGCGCCGCGACACCGAGTCCGCCGCATAAGGCCAGCACATAGACACGAATCCGCCTCAGCACTTCCGCGGCAGCGAGCCGTTCGCAGCAGAGCGAATCGGCAACGGCAAACGGCAGCAGGAGATAGAAGGCTGTCTTCAGCAATTCGGACAAAGATTTAAAAAAGTCGACGCTGATAGCTACCGACAGTAGGGCAGCGGCAAGCCAAACAAGAAGCGGCGCTTGCAGGGCATGTCGCTCGAAGGCGAGCCTGCTCGGTTTCTTACGAGCACGATATCCGACAAGCCAAAGTGCCAGGAGGGGAACAATCAGGATCTGCGATGCCGCGATCGACAACGCCGCAACGAGACCGTACGCGACCAGGATTGGATGTGCGTACTGCTGGAAGGCGCGTTCAGCCGCACCGGCCATACCGGCCGAGTCGTGAGACTGTTCAGGAACAGCATGCTGCGGAGACTCTGCATCCAGCCGTTTCTTCTTTGCCGACACTACCTGCAACGTCCTTGGTCCATCCCGCAATGCTGTGATTCGATGGCCGGAGATATAACAAAAACCGGCCCGCGGAGGCGGTTTCGTTCTGCGAAGCGCACCGGCCTCGCCCGTACTGCCACCCACGCGCTACCGCAATTCAGCCCAATAAGGCGTGGCCAATAATACGCTACTGATCTTTAACCGTCCAACAGGTAGGTAAAACCATAACCGCGTATATTCGCTTGTGAATCGTCCCTCGCAATAGGTGCCAGGCACCTCACCGGCGGCCGATTCGTAAGGTGCCTGGCACCTAAGCATGACCGGGAAAGGTGCCAGGCACCTCGACATGACATACAGTCTGTCGATGCTTTCGGGTTGCTGAGAACGTCGATTGGACCGCTGACGGTGGATACTCTTATGCGCTGCAAGTTCCTGGTGATACTCGCTCTTTTGCTGGCAACTCACGCCGGTGCGTCGTTCAACGTCGCTGCGCAGGTCCTCACCGAGCCGCGGCAGGCCGCCAGCGCTCTGAAGGGTTTGACGACGTCAGAAGTCGAGCAGCACTTCGGCCCCCCGGATAAACGGCTGAACCAGACCGAGAACGCCGAGACCTGGAGTTACGGCCGTTCGATAGTTCTGTTCAAGGAGGGCAGGGTGACAGCCTGGAGCAGCGCCGGTGAGCTGGAGCAGCGTAGGCGAGTCGCCCAGCTTCAACCGGAGAAGAAACCTGAGCCGCAGCAATTCTCCTCGACGGAATGGGAGAATCCTTGGACACCCAAGGTCCGTCCAGGTGCGGATGAGGTCGTGCTGGAGTTAATGGACGGGAAGGAGAAGGCAAACTGACGCTGGGTTGAGAGCGCACGAATCAAGGAACCAGTGAACGTCGCTGCTCTAGCCCCCATCATCCGGTCAGGCTATTCCTCGGCATCAAAATCGAAAGGGCTTTCAATAGCTCGGATTTCGCTAATTTGCGGCAGGGATTCGAAAAGGTCATCCCCCGCAAATTCGTCGACGAACAAATCGGCTGCGATAGCTTCCGACTTCTTCTGTTCCTCGAACTCTTTCGCGTCTTTCGCTTCAAGAAAGGTATCATCAGGTTCATCAGCGGCGTCTGCGTCCAGGATTACGTCGCCGACGAAATCCAGATAGCTTCGGACGCAGGTCCGAAGGACTTTTGGGAGCCGCATCAGGTCGCTCTCGCGGAGAAGGGAGATTTTTGCAGGCTCGCTTTGGCTCGGGAGCGCAATTTCGATAAGCCCTTTGGCCTGTCGATCGTGAGCAGTGACCGTAAATTGCGGATATTCTTCTTCCGGAATTTCGCTATCCAGCAGCCGGACTGTCAGCCGAGGCCATCCCATCCAGTCATCTGCCTCGAGCATGAAGCGGAAGCGCTCTCCGAGATCGATGCGGACGACCTCTCGCAGCGACTTTCGAATACTGACTAGCCCTTTGACCATCAAGGCTCGGCGCTGCTGAGCGGCTTTCTCTGCCTCGCCCGAGGCCAGTTCCTGCGCCTTTTTCCGTTCTTTAATCCTGGTATTGAAGGCGCGAGCGGTGGCGCTCAAATCGACGTCGGGGATCGCATTGCTTCCCGATCCGAGCAAGTCATACTCGTCGAGCTCATCCGCAAATTGGTTCTCTTCCGGATTCTCGCCGCTGTTCTTGTTGCCGTCAGCCATGCACTCCACCCTTCGTAAGGAGGCGCATCTCGCACCATGCTAAGGTATCGGCAGAATTAGGCAGGTGCTTAACCAACCTTCGCGCCTCTGCCTCCGACCGCGGCGCTAATTTTGTTCAATGGTGTCAGCGGGTTGTTGGCTCGGTTCAGGAAGGAGGTCGCTTTCGCTAAGTAACCATGCCGCACCGGCAACGGCCGCAGGAGGCAGCAGAATGCCAAGCAGCGGGATAGCCCAAGCGAGAGAGAGAGTAACACCGAAGCAGATCAGAAGGGGCGCATGATGCCGGGCGAAACGCAATCTTGCACGCGCCGGCAGTCGATAGATGTCGAGCACGATATCGACAAACTGGTAGGCGAGTAACCATGCAGCAAGAAGCAGTGAAAGCGGAGCGACCAGGGGAAAGAACCCGGTAACAAGCACCAGCAGCATGAGCGGCAGAAGCCACAGCAGCTTCGCACTTTCCACGCTAATCGAGCGCAGCGTCTCGGCAACAACGCCCTTCATGCCGGTTTGCTCATCCGGCGTGCTTTGCCCGAGAGTATGCAGGACATGTGTGGCAATGGCCGTTTGAAACACCGCCGTGCACAAAAGGACCAGAAGGGTGCTGCCGATCATCGTCAGCACTACTAGCACGAGCGCGACCAGGAGCCATGCGCCGGAATAGACAATCCAACTCCACACCCCTTCCGGTGGTGCAACGAGGTAACTGACCAAAACGGGATGGGAGCGGTATGCAGCATAGACTGCACCGAGATAGGACACGACGCCGACACACCAGGGCCAGAGCGAAAGCTTGCGGATTGCCGGATGGGTCAAGCAGAATTCCAGTCCCTTCAGTAATGCCAAGAGTGCTCGAACGTACTTATCCATCAGAACTCCAGCCCGTGCCTCCGCAAGAGGGTTTCCAGTTGACGTGCGTCGTCCCCTTTCCAGAGTCGAGGCGACTGTCCGGTCAGCAGAATTCGCTTCGCTTTCTCGAGTTCTCGTCGAAGCACCGCTTTTTTCGGCGGCTTCGCCAGAAAGCCTGTGGCTCCGGCACTCAAACAACCGGAGAGATTCTCCGCAGACGGTGATGACGTCAGCGCGATAACCGGAAGCGGCGCGAGCAGAGCGTTGTTTCTGATACGACGGATCAGCTCGATGCCGTCGACCTGGGGCATCCGTAGGTCGGTGATGACGCAGAAATACTCATAAGGATTCTGCTCGAGCAGTCTTAGAGCCTCGTCCGCGGTTCTCACTCCACGAACCGTAGGATAGCCGAGGGATTCGACATAGGCGCAGATGATGTCCCGCGGTGCGTCCAGATCCTCGACTACCAGGATGCCGTAGTACGACTTCTGACCCAAGGTAAAGCGAGCAGGAAGCGTGGTCAGGCAGTGTGCCAGCTTGTCGAGCGCATCCTTGCCGTCAAACACATGGCCGCCGATTAGCTGAACCTGAAAGTCGTAGCGAACGATCGTATCCGGTCCGAGTATTGCGCCTACGAGCACCGGATTGTGTTTGAATCCCAATAGCAGCAAGTCGACTGCGTCATTTTCCTCTACGCTTCGACTGTCAACCACAACCACGTCGAAATGCTGCATTGCCAACCACTCTCGCGCTGATGCGGCAGAAGCAACCGAGCGGAAGCGCTGCTCGCTCGTCTGGGCGATTTTATCGACTGCATCCGATAATTGAGCGTCGAGGGTGACAAGCAGTAGGGAGGCCATCGAGACTGCTACCGTAAAGTCCGATCGTGCAGCTTATACTGTAAATCGGTGGTCGGATTTTCATGGCTGCCGGGAGTGAAGAAATGAAACGACACGGTTTGGAACTTTTCTTCGGGGAGTAGGTCCTCGGTAGCGATGAAATCTCCCAGCGCTTGTGCGAGCGTGCGAGGCTCAGGAGCCTCAGCGAGCAGCAGGGCATGGATTGCCAATTGCCGGTCTGCCTGCGGCTCCAGTGAGACGATGCGCAGCGGAAAGGACTGTTCAAGGCGATACCGTTGTTCAGGAAGTCGGCCCAGCGAACCGTCGTGGACCCGTCCAAGTGACCAAAGCACGAATGCTGTTCCTATGCCGGCGACCACCGCCGCACCAATGCGCGACTTTGAAAGTGCAGTTGAGGCCTTTAGCACGTGGGCGGCTTCAGGATCGAGTTCGCCAGGCAACCGAGCAACCCAAGTTCCCACGAGACAGTCGTGCAGCGAGCGACCAAGCGGGTGGAACAGGGCGAAAGCGATGTCGACGAAGAACCAAATCATCGCCAGCAACATGTGAGCTTCGAGCAGCAAACTGGAGGCGACAATCGCATAGAGTCGGTATACCAGTGGCGGAAGCTCTGCGAGGAGTATCAACGCACCGAGCCCGCAGCCATAGCGGAAGAAACTTCGCTGTAGCGATATCTCGTCCATCGCCCCGGTCGCCGGCCGGTAACTCAAGACCTTAAGACCGAACACGCGCTTACCGAGCGTTCGACCACCGGTAACGGAGCTGTAGCCGACGCTGAAGTATAACGTTCCGATGCTCAAGGGGACGAGAAACTGCCAATCGGAGTATGCGGTGTGGGAGGCAAGGAAAAAATACGCGGCACTGACAGTGAAGTAATCAACCAGTAGGGCTAGGGCCCTAGAGGTGGGTGGTGCAGCGACGAGGGGCTCGGGGGGCCGGTCCGGGAGAGGGGTGTGGTGTCGTATGGCCGTTTCCAAAGTCGGAGACTCGCAAAATCGGGAATAGGGTGCAGTCCGTGCCAACCCTGACCGAGTCGTTCACTTCGGTCGGCCGTCCTATCCCTAAACATCTGAAATGTATGTTACTTTTAGCGCAACACTTTGGTCTGCAGGCCTTCATAACAGAAACAGGCCGTCTTGCGAAATAAAGGCTGCTTCGAACCAACGAAATACGATGTCGAACGACTACAGCGAGGGCCCGATCAAGGTCGGAGGTAATCCCAAAGACCTTTTGAAGGATCGGGGAGTCGAGTACGACGGCGCTGGATACGCGCCGGAGGTACCCGATTACCTCGGCTATTTGCTCGGTTTGCTTTTACTTTGGCTGGTTTTTACGGGGTATCAATCGGTCGTCGGCATGGTGAGCGACCCTGACTCTACCGTCTCGAAGGTCAACGCGAAGGCGGAGGTCTTGCGAGCGCAAGCGGAGCAGGCCAGAAAGGATGCGGAGGCTCACGTCGATGCTGTCGTCGCTTCCGCCGAGGTCCCGCTGCAGATTCTAAGAAAAGAAGTCGATCACGCCCGGGGACGTCTTCGAGGAGAGCCGGTATCGACTGGGGAGGAGAGTTGGCTGCTGGAGCAACTCGATTCCCTTAATCTTGCGATCACCAATCTAGCAATTTCAGCCAAGGACACGATGACTTCGTGGTTCTCCGGGGCAGGCGCCGAGGAGCACAGCGAAGTTGAGCGACCGTCCAACGAGTCGGCAAATCAGGCCCGTACCGACAGTCTCGAATCATTCTGAAGCCTAGGCTATCGCCTGTTACGAGAATGCGAGGTAGGGCGCGTAGCGTTGCGCGATGCTTTTAACGAGCTCGAGCATGACATAGCCGGAGTACAGATACGCCGAGCGCCCACCGACGACCCAGACTAAGCACGTTCCGATCCAGGCGAGATGGGCTCCGGCGATATAGAGCGCCGAGGCGAAGAATCCGCCCATTACCTGCTTGAGATCCGTCTGGTGAGGATGAAGCTCTTCAAACGCCGTTTCAAGATCTGTCGCCAGAACGAGACCCAGTAGCAAAGTGAGCAGGAGCGGATAGAACTCTTCAAGAGTGACACAGAGGAGCAGCGTGGGAAGAGAAAAGAGCGGGAAGCAGTAGGGAGCGAGAGTGATAAAAGGCGCGAAGTGCACGCGGTCGCTAGCCATCTGAAACGTTACATGTCCCGAGTGGGTGTCAACGTGGAAGTTCTTCAGCCGATTTCCGGTTAGCAGCACCACGACAGCGTGGCGTAGTTCGTGGATGAAGACGCGCATCGTCGGCATTTTTGTCGTTCCGACGATCACGAAACCGCCAAACAGTCCTGTTGCAAACACGGTCCAGCGTTCCGTGGCGAGCGGATATTTCTGGGCCAAGCTGAGGAAAGAGAAGAGTAATACTGCCGCGATAACAAAATTGCCTGGAATCGCAAGCAGAAAGGCGATACTAAAATGACGGCGTAGCGATTTCTTTTTCATCGGATCGCTACACGCATGGTCTATTGTTGGCGTATGGCCTCTGGTTAACGGGCCTCTTGTTAACGGGCCTGTGATTGGCGAGAGGCCCTTCAGGAGCCAGGTCGTCGCGCGGGAAGGAAAAACGCGGGAAGGACCGAAGGCCGACCGTCACCCGCGGCAATCCCAAGCGGGAGTAGCGAAACGGCGTATGTGTCAGTTCGGATACCAGATAGTACATTCTGTAGTTGCGGCGAACCGCCTCTCCCAACCTCTATCAGCAATCGGCTGGTTAGCGAACTGTCAACAATTAGTCGGACCGCCAAGAGGTTCAGTTGAACGACGCAGAGAATAACAGTTCCGTGGCTTCACGCGCTCCCGATGATCATCCCGCAGCGCTCATCTTTCACGGAATGACCGGTACGCCTGACGAAGTACGCGATGTCGTCGAGCTATTCAATGATAAGGGGTTTTTGACGATAGTGCCACGGCTTTCCGGACACGGGGTCAGCCTTGACGAATTGAAGCGGACTCGCGCGAGTGCTTGGCTTGTAGATGCGGAGCGGGCGCTGGCGCAAGCGAAGCCGCAGTCACAACGCGTTGTCACTGTGGGACAGTCGTTCGGAGCGCTTCTGAGCCTGTATATTGCGTTGACGGCACCGGCGCAAGTCAGGGGGGCGGTGCTGCTTTCACCTCCAATACGCTTTCGCTCGAAGCAGCGAGAATTGCTGTTAGCGACATTGTCTTATCTTCCTGATGCCATTTTAGATCGATTGGGAACCGTTGCGAAACAAGCTCGTCCGGATGCGCAATTCCGTCGTCCTCGTGATGCTTTTGATCGACATTCGCTGGGCGCGGCTGCGCGGTTGGTCCAGATTCGACGCAACGTTATGCGGCGGCTGTCGGAACTACGCTGTCCGCTTCTGGTATTACAAGACCCGCAAGATCATCACCTGTCACCGGAACTGCCGGCGGTGTTGCGGACTTTTGGGCGCAAGGTGGACATTCGGCATAGCTGGATATCGGGCGGGCTCCATGAGCTGGCGCTTGGGCCACGGTGCCAGGAGGTGCTGGAGAAAATCAACCAATTTGTAGATGAGGTCTGCTGATGCCTCGCGAAATCGTTCACTGGAGCATATTGGAAGGAGCACGTGAAAAGCTCTCCTCGCTCGATGCAGTGGCTCGGTTGCTGGATGAACATCGCGCGATGGCCTACCTTGGCGCTGTCGCGCACGATGCCCCTTACTACTACCGCTTCGGCGGCGATCCTTTCGAGCACGTCGCGGAGCTACTTCACGGCAGCGAAGGAAATGATACGTTCATTCCGCTTCGGGTGCTCGCCTCCGCAATCTCGCGAGACGAGATGCCGGCCGAGCGAGCTCCCCTTTGGAGTTTTCTGCTTGGATTGGTGAGCCACGCCGTTACCGACTGGGTCTTTCACCCTCTCGTCTACTACTTTACCGGCGACTACAATGACGGACAAAAGGAGCAGAGGCGGCTTGCGCGTCTGCGGCACCGCCTTCTCGAGACGTATCTCGAAGCGATATTCGTCAGTCGACGCGAGTTTCTCGAGCAGGGGCGGATACTGAGGCTGATGAAGCGCACGGGGGATGCCCTTCAGCCAATGTCGTCGCTGCTTGATAGCATTCTGACGGCTGAGGCCTTCCCGTATTTTGAAGACGGAACGAGCGAGGCGGTTGAACTCGGGGCACGGATGAAAGTCGATGCCGCGAACGGGCGTTGGTACGATGCCTTGCGGTACCTGGGCTATTTGCAGGCAGCTTTCCTCTCTCCCAGCGCCTCCCGAGGGGCACGGCTCTTGGCGCATATCGCTCCCGGTCAGGTGGCGCAGTATGAGGTATTGTTCAATGGACTTCGCCGCGCGCCGTACCCGCGTCTCGAGCAGCCACTACGCTATCAGAATCCTGTAACAGGCGAGGAGTATACGGTAAGCGTTTTCGATCTCGCTGCGGAAGCGACGGAGGAGTGCGCAGCGCTCTTTCGTCGCTTCGAGCCGTTGGTCTCCGGAGAAGTGCGCCGTGCCGAGGAGATTCTTGGCGGGCTAAAGGGGAAATCTCTCAGTTTCGGCCTCCCGGGAGTTTCGACGACTGAAGCGAAATACTTCTCGGCCTACGGGTTGGAGCTTCCCGGGCTCGAGCGCGAATAGAAACGGCGTGGAAATCTACGAGCGTGCTAGAGAACCTATTCGGGGATGCGCTCTTTTTTCTCAATGGGAGACTTTTGATCATGCATCGTGCGCTACCTGCCACTATCCTCTCCGTGTTGGCTGTCAGTTTGCTAATTGCGTGTGGTTCCGGCGACGGTTCAGATGAACTGCCCTCGCCAGGAAGTTGTCGTGCGCAAGCTGTCGCCGGCTGCGCCGCTGAGCAGTTCTGTGAGTTCGCTGAGGGGAGTTGCGGGGAAGATGGAGGATCGGGCTCTTGTGTCACAAAACCCGACTTTTGTACCGAGCAGTATGATCCGGTATGCGGCTGCGACGGAAAGACGTATGGCAATGCGTGCGGCGCCGCCTCTCAGGGAGTCTCAATCCGCAGCCGCGGTGAGTGTCCCTGAGGTTCCGCCGCCGGCAGTCCGTGAGCTTGCCGGAAGGGGCTCCGGATAAAATTGAGGGTGGCCAGGGTGATGTGCGTGGGATTCACCTTGAACGGAGCATTTAGACCTTTATCCGAAGACCGCACTCCCAAACCGCTTCTCGTGAAGAGAAAAAGAAAAGCCCCGCCCAAGCTGTGCTGCTCGGGCGGGGCTGATCAGGGTGGGGGAGAAGCTCCCCCTAGGGCTGCGATTACATCATGCCGCCCATTCCTCCCATGCCGCCCATGCCGGCCGGACCATGCGAGTGGTCGCTCTTCGGCTCCGGCTTGTCGGCGATGACCGCTTCGGTCGTCAACATCAGACCGGCAACGGAAGCTGCGTTCTGCAGCGCGCTGCGGCTGACCTTCGTCGGGTCGATGACACCGGCTTTCACGAGATCCTCGACACGCTCAGCAAGCGCATTGAATCCGGTTGCGCCTTCGGAGTTGCGGATTTTCTCGAGCAGCACGCTTGCCTCATGTCCGGCATTCGAGACGATGGTGCGGAACGGAGCTTCGAGAGACTTCTCGAT
>JAGRAW010000669.1 GCA_020434415.1 Bdellovibrionales bacterium | reverse complement strand
AGTTCAACGAGTTCCTTCGCCTCGGCAAGGCCTAAGCCCGAACGTTCCCGAACGATCTTAATCGCGCCAATCTTACTTCCCGACGTTAAGGCATCGACGGCTTCAGAGGTGACTAGTTCGAATCGACGATCCATTCTCTCTTTTCTCCTACGCATTTACTCACAACCCTAACAAGACGGCACGCAAGTCGAATGCTTTCGAACGCTAGGGACGATCGTTACTCTATATACTGAGCCCAGTATGAATTTCGGGTTTTTAATACCCCTTCCATGGGCGAAGTATATTGTTTCGCCGGAGGCGGAACCAAGCAACAAATATACCCCTAACAGTATTAGGTCAGCACGTTTAGTGCTGTCTACAAAGGCTTATCGTACCACCACCCCCACCGGGCTCAGTATATTTGTCTTCTGGTCGCAACTTTCGGTGCTCCAATATACCCCTAACCTAGCAGTCTTTCGAAAAACCGAAGTTTGAGAAAACGGGTTGAGAAAACGGGGACAGTCTCACTTCTCAAGAATTAGGCTCTAATTCTTGAGAAGTGAGACTGTCCCC
>JAGRAW010000668.1 GCA_020434415.1 Bdellovibrionales bacterium | reverse complement strand
ACCTTCGCTACCTACTCGATCGCTTTCAAGGAAACCAAGAACTTGCGGTAGCGGCCTACCGTGCGGGACCTTCGCTCGTTGAACGCTATCACGGAGTTCCACCAAAGAGCTCAATTAAGCAATTCGTAAAAGACGTCATTTCGCTCGCCGGTAAATCCTAAGCGCGCCTTAGCGGGACCACTTGCCTCGCCCCATTGCTTAAAATCTTTGCCTGTAGGGCTTGTTGAAAAATGCCTCTCCGAGGCATTTTTCAACAAGCCGGGCGAGCGAGCTTCGCTCATATCACTGCAGCCAAAACCCTGCTCTCTTATCCATCAAATCCCGACTATCCCGCTGCGTTACTCCAGTCGAGTGACACTCCTCCACTGGTCTTTTTGGGGCTTGGTGTAAGCAAGCAAAGACTTCATCGACTTAGAAGCCTGGATGGCCCGTGCCAGCTTGTTGTTTCCGCCTCGCTTCGCTAAGTAAATGTGTGGATAAGGTGGAAGGCTGGATGACGAACCTAGCGATTCCGCAGCAACATAACACTATGTCTCTTAACGATAGAATTATACGT
>JAGRAW010000667.1 GCA_020434415.1 Bdellovibrionales bacterium | reverse complement strand
CGGCTCTCCACATCGGCGCGGGCCTCGTGGGTATAGACGTTGTCGAGATCGGTATCGAGCGTCCTCAGCCGTTCTTCTGCCGCAGTGTTCGCATTGAGCGCCGACACCATGTCAGGCTCGCCGGCGGGCGGTTCCTGCACCTGCTTCTGCACCTCTGCACGCTCGTCGCGTTCGAGCAGCGGGTTGCGCTCAAGCTCAGCATCGACGAAGGCCTGCAATTCCATGTTGGACATCTGCAGCAGCTTGATGGCCTGCTGCAGCTGCGGCGTCATCACCAGGGATTGACCCTGCCGGAGCTCCAGCCTCTGGCTTATGGCCATGGGGACCTCATGCCTGCGTCACAGGCTGAAATCGGCGCCGAGATAATAACGCCTGACATCCGGATTGCTGACGATCTCATCAGGGGTGCCGTGGGTCAGGACCTGGCCCTCATGGATGATGAGCGCCGTGTCGATGAGTTCGAGGGTTTCTCGGACGTTGTGATCCGTAACAAGCACCCCGATTCCCCGAGCGGTGAGCTGTCGCACCAGCTTGCGAATATCACTGATCGCAATCGGGTCA
>JAGRAW010000666.1 GCA_020434415.1 Bdellovibrionales bacterium | reverse complement strand
CAACTTGGCCTTAACGAGACCATGTACCGAGTGATGACCGAAGAACTGAAACGTCCGAATGGGCTTATTATTACCACCGGTCCGACCGGCTCCGGTAAAACTACAGCCCTCTACGCCTTTCTGCGTAAAGCCCACAAACCGGAGGTAAAAATAATCACCATTGAAGATCCAGTTGAGTATAAAGTTGACGACATTGTACAAACACAAGTTGGTGAAGACTATACCTTTGCCTCGGGCCTGCGCGCTATTCTCCGCCAAGACCCCGACATCATCATGGTTGGTGAGATCCGCGATCATGACGTAGCGGAGACTGCCATTCACGCTGCTCAGACCGGTCACTTGGTATTCTCAACCCTGCACACCAACAGCGCAGTCGGGGCCTTTCCGCGTCTTATCGACATTGGCGTTGACTACCGCATGATTGGCAGCTCCGTGAATATTTGCCTTGGTCAACGTCTCGTGCGCAAACTCTGCCAAGAGTGTAAAAAAGGTCGCATGATGACCCCTGAGGAGTATACGCTTATGCAGGAGGTTATGGCTGGCCACCCACAGCCGCCAGCATT
>JAGRAW010000665.1 GCA_020434415.1 Bdellovibrionales bacterium | reverse complement strand
CCCTACGCCGGTAGCGCCAGGTGTAAGGATTGGAGTCCCGAACTGCTCGAAATCTGTAAAGAGCGGAATCACTTTTACCGATTCAAAAAGTTCGCATGGGAACGTCCCATCATCATCCGGCCCGAAGAACCCGACGTTCGTCACCGAAGTTCCTTGGTCGTTGTTACTTGCTCCACTTCCGCAGCTTACCGCACCAACGACAATGGTGAGCACCAGTGCTACAAGAATTATTGTTCTTGAATAGTTCGACATTCTGTTGCCCTCCAAGCAAACAGCAGCAAAATCTCTTTTCACGTTCACTCTGTTTAACTTCCTGTTCCCGTTAATCGAAATGGTCCGCACGAGACCCGCATTTGACTAACAAGGCGGCACGCACCTTAGTTAGTTTGGTGGCGGCCACTGTTCGTAAAACTTCTTTGTCTGCTTGGAGCGTAGCTGCCCTTTGCAGTTCGTCTGTATTTTTTTACGGCTACCAAATTACACAAGTTAACGTTGGCAAGAAGCAGTAGATAGCAACAACTAAGTTCTGAAATTGTAGTGCCTCGACGTAGTTCCTAAACCTT
>JAGRAW010000664.1 GCA_020434415.1 Bdellovibrionales bacterium | reverse complement strand
CGACCCGCTGTCCACGCAGGTTATCAGCCGCGACCATCACGCCTATCTCGCCGGCGTTCTCGCCACCACCGCGGCCACCTGCGAGCGCATCGCTACCGAGGTTCGCAATCTGCAGAAGACCGATACCCTCGAGGCCGAGGAGCCGTTCCGCAAGGGTCAAAAGGGCAGCTCCGCCATGCCGCACAAGCGCAACCCGATCACCATGGAGAAGGTCTGCGGTCTGTCGCGCGTCGTGAAGTCCAACGCCCAGGTTGCCTTCGATAACGTCGCCCTGTGGCACGAGCGTGACATTTCGCACTCCTCTGCCGAGCGTGTCGCCCAGGCCGACAGCTTCATCGCCCTCGACCACATGTTCCAGTGCCTCATCCGCGTTATCGACGGCCTGCAGCTGTACCCTGCCCGCATGATGGCCAACCTCAATAAGACCCGCGGCCTCATCTTCTCCTCCAAGGTGCTGCTGGCCCTCGTCGACACGGGCATCACCCGCGAGGACGCGTACGCCATTGTGCAGGAGAACGCCATGGCAACCTGGCACGAGGTGCAGGATTGTGTCTCCGGCCCCACCTTT
>JAGRAW010000663.1 GCA_020434415.1 Bdellovibrionales bacterium | reverse complement strand
CCGCGAAAAGCCGGAAAACGAGGACATCGAAGACCTCAAGGGCGACGACAAGAAGGAAGCCCAGAGCGACAACGAGGCCGCGCGGCTCTGGATCAACGGCATCGAAATGTTCAAGCGAAAGCTGGGTGTCCGCGCCGTCTACGACCTCTCGGCGACGCCATTTTTTCTGCGCGGCTCCGGCTACGCGGAGGGCACTCTTTTCCCGTGGACGATCAGCGACTTTTCGCTGATGGATGCAATCGAGTGCGGCATCGTCAAACTCCCGCGCGTCCCGACCGCCGACAACATTCCCGAAGCGGAAGTACCGGTCTTCCGCGACCTGTGGGAACACATCCGCGACGACATGCCCAAGAAGGGGCGCGGCAAGGGCCAGGGCGAGCTCGACCCCAACTCGCTCCCCGCAAAGCTGCAAACCGCGCTGGTCGCGCTCTACAACCACTATCAGGAGACGTTCGAGAAATGGCGAACGGCAGGCATCGATTCGCCGCCGGTCTTCATCGTGGTCTGCAACAACACGTCCACGTCGAAGCTCGTCTACGAGTGGATATCCGGGTGGCAGCGCCCCGTGGCCGA
>JAGRAW010000662.1 GCA_020434415.1 Bdellovibrionales bacterium | reverse complement strand
TCGGGTGGAAGCTCTTTGTCGGGCTGAACTGGAAGGTCTTTATCGGGCTGGGGTGGCGATTATTTCCGGATTAGGCAGAGATACGGCGTCAAATAGTGCGGTGCAAACAGCACTGAGTCACCGGTGGATTCATCAAACCCTTGGGCTTATCTCAATCCGCAATCTTTGGATTTCACTTCACCACCCTTCATGACTCGCGCAGTGCGGACCCGCATGCTGCGTGGGGTGGGGACTGGAAGGCGCAAGCCTTCTGGTTACCCGATTGTTCTCCTTCGATTCTATGAATTTCGTGTGTTTCTAGCGACTTTTCTTGGCGTTCTTCGATACTAGTACGGGAGATTTTTAACGCGAAGAGGGGAAGAGCGCGAAGATGGAATTTGATATTCTCAGTAAACGGGTACTCGACGCATCAATTAAGGTGCATACAGTTTTAGGGCCGGGGCTATTTGAGGAGGTCTATAAGGTAGCCCTCAAACATGAGCTGACCAGGTCAGGAGTCAAGGCCTTATCAGAAGTGGTGCTGCCGGTAACCTACGATGGAATTGAGCTTCAGCTGGGATACAGAATCGACCTGCTCAT
>JAGRAW010000661.1 GCA_020434415.1 Bdellovibrionales bacterium | reverse complement strand
CGCCTGGTCATGACACCCCCGATCCGTTGATCACGGTCCGGTACAGCAGACCGGAGGAACCCGACGAGCCTGGGTTGCCGACCGCACCGAGGCCGCCCTGGCTCCCGTCGCCGCCGCCCTGCTGACCGGACCCGAGCGGCCCACGACCACCGGCGGGGCCGCCACCACCACCGCCGCCGCCGGACGCCGCCGCTGAGGCCCGGACGTAGGTGACCGAGCCGCTGACGTTGATGGTCCCGGTTCCGTTCTCGATCGCGGCGATCGAGGGCCCACCGGCACCCCCGCCAGCGCCGCCACCACCGCCGCCGCCACCACCACCGCCGCCACCGCCACCGCCACCGGCCTTGCAGCACGACTTCGAGCCGCCGTTGCCGCCCGAACCGCCGTTGCCGCCCGAACCGCCCGCCGCGCCGGCTCCGCCGGAGCCACCTGCACCGGAGGTCAAGGTGGTCGGACCTGTGATGTTGAACGTCGAGTCGTGGGCGTACAGAGCGAACGAACCCCCGCCGCTGAAGCCGGGGCTGACGCCTCCGGTTCCGCCGTATCCGCCGCCGCCGCCGGCGCCGCCCCCGCCGCCGGACG
>JAGRAW010000660.1 GCA_020434415.1 Bdellovibrionales bacterium | reverse complement strand
CTCGCTCGGGCTAGGATTCCCTCTAGGATGTAGTTCATGTTGTAGCTTGAGACGAAGGGTAGACCTGTTTCTGTTCGCGAAGAGCAGAAGACTACGGCTTTATTGGGGAAATACTTTCTGTTTCTAGACATTCCTGCTTACTCCCTTGGCGCTTGTTGCTCACAAGGGACTAGTCGCGGATTGTCGGGAAAAGTTTCCTACGGCTTTACTACATTAGTAGGGCGGGACGAAGATAGCATAGAACAAGCGAATGAAAAAATCTGGCTTGATGACGCCGGAGAGCCCATTCCCAAAACAGACAGGGCACAAATTCATTGAGTCCACTTTCGGACACCTTCCTTGGCGACAGCGCTGAGGCTTGTGCTGAAATCACGATGTAGCGAGCTTGTAGCAAGATTAGTGGCCCCGGTGGGGGCAGGCGCCGCCGCAAACCGTGACGACCAGGGCAAGACCTCGATTCCTTCGGCTTGAAATTTACGGAGAGAGGCCACTCAAGCGCATCTGTGCTCACGAAGAGCCCGCCTTCGGTGTAACTAACAAAAAACAATGGGCGTATAACTTACCTTACCGATTTATTGCACATGAT
>JAGRAW010000065.1 GCA_020434415.1 Bdellovibrionales bacterium | reverse complement strand
CCGCGGGATATCCCTCGGCATGCACATAGGAGATCTCTTTCAGCTTGAGCGCTCCCTCGAGAGCAATCGGATAGAGAATCCCCCGACCAAGATAGAGGAAGTTCTCGCTTCGACCGTATTTCTTGGCAATTTTCTCAATCTGGCGGTTAGATCCCAGCGCACGAGTAATCAGCGCAGGTAAGTGAACGAGTTGTTCGACGAGCTGGTCTCTCTCTTCTACGCTTAACACCCCGCGTGCGGAGCCGAGTCGCACGGCCAGAAGAAAGCCTGCAGTGAGTTGCGTCGAGAAGGCTTTCGTCGAGGCGACGCTGATTTCCGGCCCGGCATGAGTATAGAGAACGTTTTTCGCTCGACGGGCAATCGTCGAACCGACGACGTTGCAAATCGCCAGTGTTTTCGCGCCGAGTTCGTCAGCCAGGCCCAAGGAACCGAGCGTATCCGCAGTCTCGCCCGACTGGCTGATCACCATGAACAAAGTCTTGTCGTTGGCGAGCGGCTGGCGATAGCGGAACTCGGAACCGTAATCGACTTCCACGGGAATACGCGCGAGCTTCTCGATGTAGAACTTCGTGACAAGAGCGGCATGCCAAGCCGTACCGCAGGCGACGATGATAACTCTTTCGACACCGCGAAGTTCTCCATCAGTGAACTGGACGTCGTCTAAAAATACCCCGCCTTCTGCCTGCTTGATGCGGCCACGGAAGGTTTCGGTGACAACTTGCGGCTGCTCGTGAATCTCCTTGAGCATGAAGTGACGGTAGCCGCCCTTCTCTGCCGTGATCGGATCCCAGTGCACATGTATCGGCTCACGCTGGATGACTTGCCCTTCCCGCTCGATGGTGACGCCATCCACTCGAAGCTCGGCGATGTCGCCGTCTTCCAGAATTTGAAAATTTCTCGTGTGCTCCAGCACCGCCGGAATGTCAGACGCAACGAACATCTCGCCTTCCGCCACGCCGACAATTACCGGCGACGCATTTCGAGCAATGACCAGACGGTTCGGCTCATCGAGCGAGGCCACCACCAGGGCGTAGCTTCCCACCAGTTCGGCAACCGCTCTTCGCAGAGCTTCAAGGATATCGTTCGACTGCGTAAGGTGTGAGTTGATCAGGTGCGCGGCGATTTCGGTGTCGGTTTCAGAAACGAACGTACAACCTTCAGCTTGCAGTCGTTCTCGGAGTTCGATGTAGTTTTCGATAATACCGTTGTGCACGACGCACACACGGCCGGCCACGTGGGGATGGGCATTCGTTTCTGACGGGCGCCCGTGAGTCGCCCAGCGGGTGTGCCCCATACCGACATGCAGGGCGCCGTTCGGCGCTTGCGCCGTCAGCTTTCCTTTTTCGGTAAGTAGCTGTTTGAGTCGGGCAAGCTTGCCCTCGGCACGGTTGACGACAAATCCGCCGTTCTCGATGGTTGCAACGCCGGCAGAGTCATACCCTCGATACTCGAGCTTCTCCAGCCCTGCGACGAGCAGCGGCGTTGCACTTCTAGGACCAATATATCCGACGATACCACACACGGCAGACTCTCCTTACGTTCAGCTTTGCTCCGGTTCCCGGGCAGTGATTTTCTTACGTGCGGCCCACCCCTCGATGTTTCGCTGCGCACCTCGAGCTACGCCAAGCGCACCGCCCGGCACGCTTTGCGTGATCGTCGACCCGGCTCCCACATAGGCTCCCGATCCGACCTCGACCGGCGCGACAAGAGCAGTATTGCTTCCAATGAAGCACGCCGCGCCAATCTTCGTTTGGTGTTTCCTCAGGCCGTCATAGTTGCAGGTAATCGTCCCCGCACCGATGTTGGTCCCACCGCCTACTTCGGCATCCCCGAGGTACGTCAGGTGGTTCGCTTTTACCCCTCGATGAAGCTCGACCTTCTTCGTCTCGACAAAATTGCCAATCTTCACCTTTTCCCACAGAAAGCTTCCCGGTCTGAGGTGCGCGAAGGGCCCGATGTCACATTCAGCTCCGACTTTCGATCGTTCGATCTCACACGAAAGACGGATGTGGGAACCCGTTTCGATGTGAGAATCCTGGATCAGCGACAATCCTTCGATACGAACGTTGTTCTCGATGATCGTCCGCCCGCGGAGACGGGTTCCGGCGCCGATAAAAGTATCAGGACCAATTTCGACGTCCTCATCGATATAGGTGTTCACCGGATCTTCCAGGGTAACTCCGGCTTCCATCCACGCTCTATTGATCTCGTGACGGCGAAGCGCTTCCAACTGGCTGAGCTCATGCCGCGTGTTTGCCCCCAATACCGGAGCGGTGTCATCGCTCGTCACGGTCACGACAGAGCAGCCGTTCTGTACCGCGTATTTGACCACATCGGTCAGATACAGCTCCCCCTGTGCATTCTTCGATTCAAGCGTGGGTAGCGCTTTGGCGAAGAACGAACGACGCCCCAAGTAAATTGAAGTGTTTATCTCCTGGATGCCGCGCTGCTCCTTGGAGCAGTCTTTTTCCTCTACTATCGCCTCGACCGCTCCGCTTTCGCTTCGAATGATCCGGCCGAACCCCTCGGGGTTGGGATGGAGGCAGGTAAGCACGCCGAGCTCTGCCCCTGCTGATTGAACCGCCGCCGCGAGCGGCTGCAAATCGGAACCGCGAAGCAGCGGCCCGTCCCCAGGCAGCACGAGCACAAGCTCCGCATTGGCGGAAACTCCTGCCAAACCGATTTCGGCTGCATGGCCGGTACCGCGCTGTTCCGCCTGCACCCGTACCTCGACCTCGATCCCGGAAAGAAACGCCTGGTCTCGAAGAAGCTCAAGCTCCTTACGCAAGGCGTCCTCCCCGTAACCGGCTACAACAACTATCTTTTTGGGGGCAAGCGCTGCTCCCGCGCGCAGGACTCGCTCGAGAAGCGTGCGACCGCAAAGCCGGTGCAGCACCTTCGGCATTTGCGACTTCATCCGAGTGCCTTTCCCGGCGGCGAGAACGATAATTTCCAGACTTGAAGACATTCGCGGCTAAATAAATCAGAAATATGCGATTATTTGAGCGAGACTTCTACCACATTTCACGGCAATCCGCTTCGAGGGCCTGTCGAAAAACGCAGTTTTTTGGCGGGACCTGCGCGCGAACGCCGAACAAAGCGTTCGAGCAGGCTGCGCCTGCCTCGAACGGAAGGAGAGATTCCCCTCCCCGGCCCGAGAAAATCAGGAAGGAATCAAGCCTGCTCGAACCGTCAAACCCTGCATATTCATCACAATTTCGAGGCATGCACTCTTTGGGGGTCGCGCAGACCGCGGACGCACAGGAAGAACCGATGTAGGTAAGGCTGGGATTCGGTGAGCTCAGAACGTACAGAAGCACGAAGGAATCTCGAGCTCGGGTTGGCGCGCCTGGAAACGATGATCAACGAGCTTCGCATTCAATACGAACAGTATTTCGTCGATATCCTACCCCGTCCGCCTGAGCAGCTCGAAGCCGAGGTCAAGCGGCAGATTAAAACTCTCCTGAAAGCTCCGTTCAAAAATTCCGCGGATCGCTTCCGTCTCCGCACCCTGGTGCAGCGATTTCAGACCTACCAAACCTATTGGGAACGGGTAAACAAGCAGCGCGAAGAAGGAATCTACATTCGCGACATCTTCAAGGCGGATCTTCGCGAAAAGATCGGCGAAGAGGACGCACGCGCCGATTCAAATCAGGGTGTCGCTGAACGCGGCATGCAACAGCTTTTTGAAAGCTATCAGCACGCCGCCCGAAAGGCAGGAGCGAAAGCCGACAATCTCAACTACGACGTGTTCAAGAAGTCGCTGATGACAAAAGCAAAGGAACTCAAGGAAAAGCACGGCGTCAAGCGAGTGAAATACAAAGTTGTCGTCAAAGACGGCAAGGTGACGGTGAAGGCCTCCGGCGGCGAGTAATTGCTTCGAGCGAAATCCGTGAACGAAGCCGGCGTTACGGCGCAATGGTTGCCCCCTTCTGCGCAATGTAGCTAGAACGACCTCTCGAACGAGCTGCTCAACGTGCAGAAAGTGTTCGAATGCGTCACCCGCCAAGAAGCTCCCAAGCAAAAGATCGGTAATCTCGGAGTCGTTGATAGGTTATTGCGCGACTGAGATAGACTCGGCGGGAGCTTTGGCGCCTTGAACGTTTCGGATGAAGTAGAGCGGTCGACGCTTTACTTCTGTGAATACTCGACCCAAATATTCGCCGATAATGCCGATAGTAATGAGCTGAATCCCGGAAAAAAAGCAGATTAGGACGGTAAGCGTGGCGAACCCCGGCGGATTCAGACCAAAGAATATCTGCTTCACGAAATAGAATATCGCAAGCCCCGCGCTGAACACGGAAACACAAATACCCGCTGCCGATGCAATCCGTAGCGGAACGTAGCTGAAGGAGACAATCCCTTCGAGTGCTAGGTTCAGAAGACGAGCCAAAGTATATTTCGTCGTTCCCTCGAAACGGGCTGCGCGCTCAACGCGGATGCCGATTTGCCTTCCTCCCGCCCAGCTTCGCAAGCCGCGAAGAAAACGCCCCCGTTCCGGCATGGCACGAATCCGCTCGACAATTCGGCGGTCAATCAGGCAAAAATCACCGGCATCGTGCGGCATCGCCACATCGGCTAGGTAGGCGAGGATTCTATAGAAGATGCTGTAAGAGGCTCGAAGCAGCAGACTCTCCTTACGTCCGACTCTGACCGCATACACCACATCGTAGCCTTCCTCCCACTTCCGCAGGAACTCCGGAAGAATCTCGGGCGCGTCTTGCAGATCGCCATCCATCAAGACCACGGCATTTCCGGCAGCCAGATCGAGTCCTGCGCTCAGCGCTATTTGGTGACCGAAGTTTCGCGCAAGGGTGACGACTTGCACCCGCTCATCGCTGGAGACAAGCTCTGTCAGCTTCCGCGCGGTATCGTCGGTCGAGGCATCGTCGATGAAAAGGAGCTCGAACACAACACTTTGCGTTTCGAGCGCTGTGACGATGCGTCGATACAGCTCCTCAACAGTACCCTGCTCATTGTGCAGAGGAACGACTACCGAAAGGTCAGGCCTGGGGATAAGCGGCGCCGCCGGAGCGCACATCACTGCGAGCTGCCGACAGAAGGCGAGCGCTTGTTCCGGATCATTTGTCGGAATCTTCATCGACGAATTTCCAAGGGGGCGCTTCGTTAAATCACTGAGTAAATCCAGCGGCGGCTACGGGCCTTCTGTCGTTCGTATTACTTTGGCAGCGGTCCAGTTTTCCCGTAGCTTAGGCATGAGGTGTGTAATTGGCAATAAAGAGCTTCCCTTCGCACTATCGTCGTTGACGACGGAAGGCGCCCCCATCCGGTACCATGCGCGTATTAATGCTCAACAACGAATTTCCACCCTTAGGGGGGGGCACTGCCACGGTTACCTACGAGGTTTTGATGCGCCTCGCCCGCTACTCGGACCTCGAAATCGATCTCATTACTTCGAGCACCACGGGACGTGATGAGGAAACAGCTTTCTCCTCGAACTTTCGCCTACATCGCCTGAATGTCGGCAGCAAGTGTCTGCACCATTCGAGCAACGTCGAACTCCTCCGATACGCGTACCGGAGCTTCCATGCTGCTCTCGCCTTGGCCCGGCAGACCCCGTTCTCCGTCTGCTTGGCATGGAGCGCCGTTCCGGCAGGGGCTGTGGCACTCGCACTCGAGCGCAAGCTGGAGGTGCCGTTCGTCGTTCGTGTTGGAGGCCCGGATATTCCGGGGTTTGAAGCCCGCTACTGGTACCTATATCCGGCCATATCCCCCCTTATCAAACTAGTCTGGAGACACTCACAAGCGGTCATTGCAAAGTGCGACTCAGAAGGAGACCTTATCCGAGCCTGTGCGCGGCACATCACGCCGGTTATCATCCCCAATGGTGTCGATGTCTCTCGGTTCGGAAGAGCAAAGCGCGATACCCACCATGGACCATTGCGATTACTGTGCGTGGGCAGACTCATTGCCCGAAAAGGGCAGCGCATACTGCTCGAAGCCTGTAGGCGACTGAAGGAGCAGGGCACCCCGGTTGTTGTGACCCTTGTCGGCACCGGAGACTCGGAAGATGAGTATCGGAGGCTAGCGAAGCAGTGGGGAATCAGCGATTCGGTCGAGTTTAAGGGGTACGTCCCCCGTGAGGAGCTGCCGGCACACTATGCTACAGCGGATGTATTTGTGCTGCCATCGGAAAACGAGGGTATGAGCATCGCAACCTTGGAGGCGCTAGCCGCCGGTCTTCCACTACTTCTTACTCCAACACCAGGAACTGAGCTCATGGTGGAAGAGGGCGGCAATGGCCACCTGTTCCCTATTGGCGACGCCACGGTGCTCACCGAGCGCATAAGAACGCTTATCGCAGAACCTGAACGGCTACGACGGTATTCGGCACGCTCAAGGGAACTCGCCCAGACCTTCTCCTGGGAACAGGCGACAGAAGCTTTGCTGGAGTTGCTTCAGTGCGCTGCAAGCCAAAGCGTAAAAGCCAATAAGGCCCAAAGCCGCTTTCCGGGATAGGCAAATCGATCCGGGTCCCCGAACTCGACTTTGCAGCAGGCAGGCTCCAAACCTCGGTCTTCCGGCTTCCGAGGCGTAAAAGCTCGGCGCCAGGGTTTCAACCCAAATTTTTTCCACACCCGCCGCGCACGCTTGCGGTTGAGCTGCAAAGAGTCGGCAGATCGTCGATCACCATAGCCGTGATTTGTCACCATCTCCGCTTCGATCTGCAATCGCAGGTGCTCGTCGAGTTTCGGTCGTTTCGGCTTGTAGTAGAACGTCGAGCGCGCTACGCCGAGGCGAAGCACGAGCTCGCTCTTTGGATTAACGGCAGATTTGCCGGAAAAGCTTGGGAAATCTGGGAAGTAAGGGGAATTCAAAGACGTGAGGAAAGATAAGCAGGCCGCTATTCACGCCAGTAAGAGACCTGGAGCAAATGAATTTTCGTTCTTGCAAGCGGGCGGATTAGCAGAAATTATTAGCCAGCTCGGCTAGGGGCAGAGGTCTGAAGCGAGATGCTCGAGGAACGGGGCAACATTTCTCTAAGTATTGATTACCTTTCTGGCCTGTCATTGCCGGCAAACTCCGCGATCTTGGACATTGGAACAAATCACGGAAGCCTTGTAGCAGAGCTTTTAGCCCGTGGTTACGCTGGTGCGCTTGGAGTAGAGCCGTGCCTTGGCGCGCTAAGAGAGGGGCTCCGAAGCGCTCCAAAGCTTAGCTCTCGTCTTGTCGCAAGCTCCGGAGAGCTTCTTCCGTTCAAAGACCGGTCCTTTGAAGTCATAACTTGTTTTGATGTTCTCGAACATGTTCGGGCGCCGAAGAAAATGCTTGCCGAAGTAAGGCGGATTTTAAAACCGAACGGAATGTTTGTATTTCAAACACCCAATCTTTTCACCAACGTTCCTTGGGAGGTATTCAAGGGGCGTTCGCTTACGGCGTGGAAGCGCTATCACTGCTCGCTTCAAACACTTTGGACGCTTCGCTCGCTTCTCGAAGGTAGCGGCTTCTCAGAAATTAAAATCGAAAAACGAAGTATTCGCTCTCAGTACAACCTAATTCGGCTTCGGGAACACATCGGCCCCGCCGCACCGGTTATGTTAGCGGCCCTCGAGAAACTTCCGCTCGCCCTAGCAACAAACTTCTGGGGACACGCGAGAAGCGGAGCAGCTCAGCCGTATGTGACAACGTGACCGCAGATACCGCACATAGTCTAGTGGCGAGTGTGAACTTGGTTTTTTCGTAGGCAGTCGATGGAAAGCGATAGTAGCAAATCACAATCAACGCATCCTGGTATATCTGCCATCCTCCTCCCGGCACTGTTCGTAACGGCACTCCTAACGCTGCCGGGGCTTGTCGAGCTGTTTCGTTCCGGCGGAGCCTCGCCGCGAATCTTCTCCGATTGGGACGAACCCTACTATCTGCCGGGCCTACGCAAAGCTGGGAGTATCGCCGTAAGCAGCTTCCTGAGCTTCGACGACGGCGTGCCTACCGGCTACCGCGAGCTGCAAACGGTTATTCCGCACACGCTAACCGATGTCGTCTTAGGTAACCTCTACGCTTTTCTGTCGCTGCCGCCTGAATGGTTTATCACGCTACTGGATCTCGCCTTCGTTCCGATTTCGTTTCTGCTCTTCACCGCCCTCTTTCGTGCCCTAGGGGCAGCACTTCGCATCAGCCAAGTTGGTGCTGCGGTACTGTTGGTGCTTCCTTGGCTGGCCTACTTGCCGCAGTATTTTCAGATTCCCCTAGATTTTCCTTTGACCGTGGAACGTCTCTCCCACCGACTCTATCCGTGTCAGCCGGTTCTACGGGGGTTCTATACCCAAGCCAGCTATCCGTTGTTTGCACTCAGCCTCTTGCTTCTTGTTCGCGCTCCGACAAGTCGGCGTCCAGTGCTCCTGTATCTCGGCGCCGGCATTACCGGCGGGCTGCTGATCTACACGTATTTTTTTGCCTGGGGCGCATTTGCGGCAGTAGCCGGACTTTGGTTACTGCGTCGGGTAATGGTTCCCGAACGACTGTCTCGGAGGCGCTACCTCCTTGGAAGCGTTTTGTTGTTCGCAAGCGACTTCATCGTGGCACTCCCCGCTCTGCGGCTGGTGGTGCCGAAAGACTTGCTAAACCCTTCAACGACCAACATCAATCAAGCGGTCGCTGCAGGCGCGGCCTCGCAGGCTGCGGCAAATCAACCGCTATCTTTTCATGACTTCTGGTATTTCGGTCCCGAGCTTTTCTTGCTGGCCGTGGCTCTCGGTGCGCTACTTTGGAGCGGACAACGCACTCTACCGTCACGACCGTTTCTCGAACTCGGCCTTATCGCCTTACTGTCCGAGTTTGTGCTTCTCAATCTCCAACCACTCCTCGGCATCTATCTCAGCCCGTATCACTTTCCTCTCTTTTATCTGCACCCGCTGCTCTCCGGCTCGCTGGTCTGTGCGCTTCTCTACGCGTTTCGCACCCAGCGGCTGCGGACGATTTGCACGATGCTGCTCTATGGGGCAATGACGACCGTAAGCATCGCCAAGACCTACCGGATGCTCCACCCCCCACTCTTCATTGAGGAAACGACAGCACTTATTCAACGGCTTCGGGAGGAGCCGCTCTATAAGCGTATTGCCGTTGTCCCGTTCAACAGCCCATTTGCTCCCGATGCGCCTGCGCTATCTGCCCGAATAGTACCATACTGGATTGCCGCGCTGACCGACTTCCATCTCGTTTCGGATGTCTTTGGTCGCGCGCCCGAGGTAGCGGCGAAGCGTGAGCTACTGCTCGGATTGTTGCTGACCGGCCGAGCCCAGCTCCTGGCCCCCTGCTTCGAGACTGAACCGGGGTATAAGTCGTTTATTGGAGGCACGAGAGATCACGTAAAGAGAGGAAGGACGAACCTTTGTCGAGAAGCACAGAGAATACTTTCTACTGCTAACGCTTGTGATCTACTAGACGACTACGGTGTTGACTATCTACTTTGGGAAACAGAGTTCGAACTGCCATTGCCGACCTGGCTGGGGACGAATGAGCAATCGGTGTGGCGCAGTCCTGAGAAAAGCTTGGAACTTCTCCGCATTCGCCCCAGCGACTTGGAAACACTCCACCAGGCTTGTGACACTCAACTAGAGCGAACTCCATGAGCAAAGTCCGCAAGCTCGGCTATTGCCTACTTACGCTTCCGCTGGTCAATCCGCTGCTCAGATTCATCGCTCAACGGTCGCGTGGGATGATCCCACCGCGGATTCTTCAATTTCTCCCTTATCGAGGAATCGTCGAGCTTCATCTTCCTGGAATCGCCGCGGTCCGACTTAAGGCAAGCTACAATGACTGGATGGCAACACAGTTTTACTGGTTCGGCATCGATGCTCATGAGCCCGAAACTGTCTCTTTTTGGCTTTGTGCCGTCGAGAACGCTGAAGTCATTATCGATATTGGAGCGAACATCGGAATCTATTCGATACTTGCTGCCCAAAAAACTCCTCACGCACACATCGCTGCCTTCGAACCTGTTCCGCAAGTACGGAAGGCATTGGAGGAAAACCTCAAGCAAAACAGTATTCAAAACGTCACGACCGAACCGTATGCGCTAGGTGACCGAGAGGGTACTATCGACTTGCATATACCTGATGGGATCATGCTGCCAATCAGCTCTTCGATTACTGCGAGTTTTCGGTCTCAAACGCGACCCTACCCTGTCCCGATCACCTCTCTCGACTCTTACGTTGAGCGCAAAGGTTGGACGAGAGTCGATCTTGTAAAAATTGACGCAGAAGGCGCAGATCTTATGGTACTTCGGGGCGGACGTAACACTATTCGACGGTTCCGACCGACCCTGATCATCGAGGTGATGGCCACCACGTTCTCAGCGGTGAACAGAGAATTGTTGGAGCTGGGCTATTCTCTACAGCTGATTCTACCCGGCGGTAAGTTGAAATCGCTGGGACCGCAGTTACCGGACGACTGGGTATGGGGAAACGTGCTCGCAACTCCGCAGACGCCTTCCGAATTAACGGACTCAGCATCAACTTCGTGATGCACCGATGAAAAGCGCAAGCGACTCGATACGTCCCGCGGTACTCCATATTATTGACCAGCCTGGGCTGGGCGGGGCTCAAACGTTGCTCCGCGACCTGCAGCATGCAGCCGACGAAGGAAGTTTCGACCATTTCGTGTTCGCCTTGCGCTACACGACAGAACAGATTCTCACCGAGGGCGGACGGGTTGAACTGTTTCCCAGCAAACGACGGTATTCGTTCGCACCGCTCTTCCGACTTAGACGCCTCGTTGAGCAGCAGCGAATTTCCGTGCTGCACGTCCACTTATTTCGCTCCTGGGTCTTCGGTGCCCTGCTCAAACAACTTTGGTATCCCCATCTTCCCCTCATTACGCATCAGCACGGCGGACTGGGGAATTGGTCAGTGTTGGAACGACAGCTTTTTCCGTTTATCCGCAAGCATACGGATCGCTTCATTGCAGTATCCGAGATCGCTCGACAGGGACTCGAACAACTGGGAATCGCCGGCGATAAAATTCGGGTGGTTCCAAATCCATCTCCGTCTTTCAGCGCAGACTACATCGATAAGGTTGACGCCGGCGCACTACAGCTTCGAGAAACGCTGGGTCTTGCAGACGTTCCAATTCTTCTGTTTGCCGGACGTCTCGAGCGGCAAAAGGGCTGCGATATCCTTCTCCAAGCACTCCACGCCCTGCGCTGTGACTATCAACTACTGGTCATCGGGCACGGGAGCTGCGAACGAGACTACCGCAGCTTGTCGGAATCCCTGGGCATAGGTCAAAGAATACACTTTCTAGGATATCAACAAGAGGTTGATCCATTTTTCCGGCTCGCAACAGTCACTGTAGTGCCCTCACGCATGGAGCCGTTCGGCCGGATTCCGTTCGAGAGTGCGGCGATGGGCACCCCCGTGATCGCCGCCAACGTCGGCGGCATGAAGGATTTCTTGAGAGATGAGGAAAACAGCCTGCTCTTCGAGCCTGAAGACGTTCAAGGACTAGCCCGACAAATCGAAAGGCTATTGAACGACTCCGAGCTTCGCGTCCGACTCGCCGCCGCGCTTACAGAAACGGCCAAAGGATTTCCGTTGTCGGACACGATCGCGTCATACGAGCAGTGCTACCGCGACCTTATCGACGGGCGTTCAGCAGATACTGTTTGAGAGCCCATGCCAACATGCGCAACTGGTATTTTGTTTGCAACCATTCTTGACGAACGGCGACCCGTGGTCGCCAACCGGCGTACGGCGATTGATCCACATAGGTGAAGAAAAGCTGCCGCTGCGGACCAACGTAGCTGAAGTGCCATGGCTTGGATCCTGCGGAGTAGTGAACTACGTACGGGTTCTCCATACAATTTCGATATTCTTCAGGCGATAGCGGAGCCTCGCCGGCCGTCGGATAGCGATGCAAATGCGATTGCTGATTCCAGCGGCTGTCAACGCGTGCCCACTGCCGGTGGCATACCGCGTTCAGAGCATCCTGGTCCCAGAACTTGTTCACTCCGCGGTGCTCGCGAAGAAACTCGAAACACTGTCTGCTGATGTCCTTCGCACGCCACTGCTCCAGATCGATCAGCATGACGCCCGCATTGAAGTAAGGGGCGTCGCCCGGCAGAGCCAGTTGTTCCAAGTTGTGAAACGCCTCGACCGCAGCGAGAAACGGTCCGACGGCAGCATAGCCGTCCATCGTTCGACAGTCGAAGAACGGTACCGCCTGATCCTGGACGGCACCAAGTAGGGCGCCATTCAATTCATGCTGCCAGAGAGCGCTCAGGTCGCGGCGCACGATCGTATCGACATCGAGATAGATAATTCGCCTGGTCGCCTTCGGTAGCACCTCCGGGATCAACAGCCGAGCGTAGGTTAGCCGAGAAATATGCGCAGAAACCGGCAGCTCCGCGCTTAACCGATCATCGAGCGGATATACGGTAAGCTCGAAGCCTTCCGCCGCGCGAATCAGTTGTTCCGTCGACGCAGTTGATAACCCTCCGTCGAGCACATGAATACGAACGGCGGTAGCTGCTTCTGTCGAAGCGCGAATCGAAGCGAGACAGGCACCGAGAGGCATCGCATAGGCATCGTCAGCAGCCAAAGCAAGCTCAAGGAGGCCGGTAGTCAAATCAGCACCTTCCAAATCAACACCTTGGAGCATGAACTCCGCCGCTAAAAACATCCCCGATAGAATCAAGCTTTACTTCATGCGGTACTTCAAGGAAAGATTGGAGATTGGCATAAAACCTCGATGAGCACGCATGCGCATTATTCACTGGAACATTCTGGAATATCCTTCCCGCGAAGCGAATTCAGTGATCAACATGAAGACGTGCGAGAGTTTTGCCGATCTGGGTCACGAAGTAACAATGCTCGTCCCTCGCAGCCGCGAGCGTCCGCGGGTCTCTGTGGCCGAAATCTTCAGCTATTATGGCGTGCGCCCCAATTTCAGCATCGTGCAGCTCCCGTCCCCCTCGTTCGGTGGCAACGCTTGCTTTTACGCCTTCTTCGGACTCATCTCGGTCCTCTACATCCATTGGAAGCGTCCACGGGTCGTTTATTCGATGTTCGGACCCGGCAGTTGGCTCCTCGGCTGCACCGGCCGGGGTAGCTTCTTCGAAGCACACGGCCCTCCCGAAGCCAATGCGGTCTACTACAGAAAGGCCAGTGCGTTTTTTTTCTCCCGCTGGATTCGTTCCCCGCGAGCACTTGGCATCGTAACAAACTGTCGATCACTTGCAGACTATCTACAACGGCGTTTCAATTACGGCACGATCTTGCCGGAGCATAATGCCGGCGATCCGCCAAAGGCAGAAGCCACTGCGACGCCGGAGCACTTTGCCCTGGACACCCTGCACGTCGGCTACATCGGACAGCTCTGCCCCGGTAAGGGCATGGAAGTAATTGCCGCTATCCTGGAGTCCTGCCCCTGGGCCCATTTTCACGTCGTAGGAGGAAGCGAGTCGGAAGTCATGTATTGGCGTAACGCCAAGATCGCTCCCAATATAACCTTCTACGGTTCTATCCCCTTCGCCGCAACGGAACAGTATCGGCAGGCATGCGATGTATTGCTTCTGCCATTTCAGACGACCGTAGGAACCTATGCCGGCGGCGAGTATTCTTCCCACTTCATGTCCCCAACCAAACTCTTCGAATACATGCGGGCCGGAAAGGCTATCATTTCTGCACGATCCCGGTCCGTCGAGGAGGTGCTTCGAGACGGAGAAAATGCTCTCCTTTGCAATGGCGACGCACCGGAGGAATGGATTCGCGCACTGCAACAGCTTAAAGACAACCCGTCGCTTCGTGCACAGCTAGGCGCAGCAGCGCAGGGAGACTTGGTGCAGCACCACACCTGGCAGCAGCGAGCGCGACGAATTTTGGATTTTTTCGACCAGCACAGCAAGGCCGACTGAGCGGGAAGCGCCGCATGAGGCCGAGCGCCACGAATGCACACCTCGGGCCATATTTCGCATGATCATCCCTGCCCTTCCGGGCTAGATGATACTGAGCAGATCAAGCTTTTTTGCTACTGCATGGCAGCGCCAACGCAGCATGGGGTTGACGCAGCGTGGACGATGCCGTCGCCACCGGCCGAGCGCCT
>JAGRAW010000659.1 GCA_020434415.1 Bdellovibrionales bacterium | reverse complement strand
ACCCTCAATCTTTACCCGACCTTGTCCACCACCACCAAAAAGTGCATCGACAATTCCAAAAACAAGGGGAGAGGACACTACCATAAGAGCGTAGCCGCTGAGTGGTGGCATACGAAATATATGAAGCGATGATGGAAGCGGGAGTTTTTTCATAAACAACCCGAATTTGATCATCTCAATTCCACCTACGTTGGCGAAACAGGTTCGACCGAGAAAATTCCCAAGGGAGGACCGGAACTGCCTAGCGAATCGGTCGTGAATAAGTTCCATGGTCGGCATACGACCACGGATAATCCGTTCTTGGTTGGCGAGATCGAACTTTTTCGCGTTGGGAGCGTCTTCCGTTTCAACGCTATCCTCTTCAATATCTCCGTCAGAGAGACCACGAAGCAGGGAGTTAATCTCGTCTTGTGTTAAAACCTGGTTCATAAACCTCGTATCTCCGTATCAACTACTACTGAATAAGAAATTGTGTAAAATACACTCGACGAACATCTTCGCCTTTGAGGATTTCGTTAATCACTGTCTTTATTTCATCTTTGAGCCGTGCTCTCGCTTTCAGCTCAACAAGATCTTCCTTCTTTTGCT
>JAGRAW010000658.1 GCA_020434415.1 Bdellovibrionales bacterium | reverse complement strand
CGAATGTCGGCCGATTCGTGGTCCTGGCCGCCGTGAAATTGGTCACGGTGCCCTGGCCGAACGGAGTCTCAATCCGGTATTGCCCGATCCCGAGGACTTCCCCTACACGATTCGCGTGATCTCGGATATCACCGAGTCGAATGGTTCGAGCTCGATGGCGAGCGTCTGCGGCGGAACGTTGGGCCTGATGGACGCCGGTGTCCCCATCACCAATCCGGTTGCCGGAATCTCCGTCGGCCTGGTGTTCGAGAACAATGACAGCTGGACGTTGCTGACGGACATCATCGGCGATGAAGATCATTTCGGCGATATGGACTTCAAGATTGCAGGGACGCAAAACGGTATTACCGGTATTCAGCTCGACCTGAAGATTCATGGCATCAGCGAGCAAATTATCGAAGCGACGTTGCACCAATCGCGTGACGCACGCATCGAGATCCTCCGCAAAATGCTCACCACAATCCCTCGTCCCAAAGACGATATCTCGCCATACGCTCCACGATTGCTGCGTACACAGATCGACCCGGACAAGATTGGTATGCTGATTGGACCGGGCGGCAAAGTCATTCGCAATATCCAAGAGACGACCGGCG
>JAGRAW010000657.1 GCA_020434415.1 Bdellovibrionales bacterium | reverse complement strand
CGCAGCAAGGTGGGGAAGCTTGAGCCCGAGATTCGATAAGGCAGTTGGGGATATATATTCGGCGCCTTCTATACCGCCCTTCGAGACGGTCCAGACGTTCCTCGAACGAAACCCAGACATCGCGCGCTGGAAAGACGAAATGGCTTTGCGTCAGGCTGACGTTTCTCATGCACGTGCACGTGGTATTCCGGATGCTTCTCTTTCCGTCGGTGCGAGACGGGTGCCTGAATTGAACGAGACATCCCTTGTCGCAGGTGTCTCGATTCCGCTGCCGCTGTTTGATCGAAACCAGGGCCGGATCAAGGAAACGCGCTACCGACTCAAACAGGGAGAAGAGCAGCGACAGGCCGCAACGGTGTTGGCGAATACGATTCTTGTCGATGCGTTTCAGCGTCTTTCCAGCGCATCGACAGAGGTTTCCATTCTTCGCGACAACGTCCTTCCAGCGGCGCGCGAAAATTTCGCTGCAACACACGAAGGATACCGGGAGGGCAAATTTGATCTGCTATCTGTGCTCGACGCACAACGAACATTCTTTGAAGTCGCAAATCAATACATCGATGTCCTCGAAATCTATCACGATGCACGAGCTGA
>JAGRAW010000656.1 GCA_020434415.1 Bdellovibrionales bacterium | reverse complement strand
AGATGACTTCCTTCGGAAAGTCCGACTCAGCCTCTTACAGCCTTTTCTCCTCACCTGTGCGCGATAAGACACAGTGCCGTCAGCCGAGCAGCGAGTTTCAATATAGCCCATAGCCACTTCTCCCAGCGTTTATGGGGGTCGCGCCCCCATAATTCCCCCATTTGGGGTTAATCACGTGTGGGGATGCCTAGGTAGGTGCTCTAGTGTTTGCATCAAGCGGCTGGATTTACTAAGTATGCTCAACTCGTCGGGGTGTAGCGCAGCCTGGTAGCGCATCGGTTTTGGGAACCGAGGGCCGGAGGTTCGAATCCTCTCACCCCGATATTTTCGATATATTCCAATACCTTATATTGAAGTGAGCAGCTTCTGGCGTGTTCACAGTTTTCGAAGAACGTGCTTTTTGACCCTCTTCTGAGAACTACTTCCCTAAGCCCTGCGCGGCTACTGTAGCTTCAAAACGGGGCTCGCTCCCTGGGAAGATCTCGTATTTTTATCCAGCAGTGCAAGCATCCCTAAATATTCATGGTTTAATGACGATTATACTGTGGGTATCTCTCTTTTTCGGGAGAGACTGGCTCGATACTACTTGTCCGCC
>JAGRAW010000655.1 GCA_020434415.1 Bdellovibrionales bacterium | reverse complement strand
GCCGCGCGCCGGCGGCCTGGGCCTCGCTGCCCGGCGAGATCGCGGCGATGACGTGGTCGATCACGGCGCGTGGTCCGCTCATCCGCCCCCCCACAGCTGGGCGCCGCGCTTGCCGCGCACCAGGATCATCAGGAAGAACGGCGCGCCCAGCAGCGCCGTCACGATGCCCACCGGCAGCTGCGCCGGCGCGATCGCCAGCCGCGCGAAGGTGTCGCACAGGACCAGCAGCGCGCCGCCGGCCAGCATCGACGCCGGCAACAGCACCCGGTGGTCGGGGCCGACCAGGGCGCGCAGCGCGTGCGGCACCATCAGGCCGACGAAGCCGATCGGCCCGCCGATCGCGATGCTGGCGCCGACCAGCAGCGACGCGGCGATGAACACCAGCGACTGGGCGCGCCCGACCGAGACCCCGACCGACGCCGCGGCCTCGGCGCCGGCGGCCAGCGCGTTGAGATCGCGGGCCAAGGACAGCAGGATCAGCAGGCCGATCCCGATCGCGACGCCGGCGCGCAGCAGCGTGCCGTAGCGGACGACCTCGAAGCCGCCCATCATCCAGCGCACCATCCGGCTGACCTCGGCGAACTCGGCGGTGTACTGGACC
>JAGRAW010000654.1 GCA_020434415.1 Bdellovibrionales bacterium | reverse complement strand
AACCGCAAGGACGGCAAGCCATTCACAAGCGCACTGGAGGAAGGGATCCATCCCTATGTCACCTTCTTCATCCTGCCCTTGTTTGCCTTTGCCAACGCGGGCTTGCCGCTAGACGGGTTCTCGGCCCACAAGCTTGTCGAGAATCTGCCACTTGGAATCGCTGCTGGTCTGGTGCTCGGCAAACCGCTTGGCATCCTGCTGGCGTCCGTGCTGGCGGTGACGGTGGGACTCGCCCGCCTGCCGGAAGGATGCAACTGGCTTCACATCATCGGTGCCGGCAGTCTCGCAGGTATCGGTTTCACCATGAGCTTGTTCATCGGTGGGCTTGCCTTCGATTCGCCGGAACTGATGGCGGAGGTGAGGGTGGGCGTCGTTGCAGCTTCGGTGATTTCAGCGCTGATCGGCGTTGGCATTCTCATGCTTGCTGTGCGCCGCAGCAGAGCCTCGTAGCTAGCCGGCGCGGTTCTGCCAGCGGCCGCTTTCATCCTGCTGCCAATAGCTGATGTCATGGCCGGCAGCGCGAAACCGCTTCCAGTCGGAGCGGGCTTGTTGGACGGCGTCCTGGTCATTGCCATCGAAGAGAATGACGGCGCGGGTGAGCCCGACAAT
>JAGRAW010000653.1 GCA_020434415.1 Bdellovibrionales bacterium | reverse complement strand
GGCCTCGCCCTGGCTCAGCGTGCGCGCCGCGCCCGTGCCCAGGGCCTCCTCGAGCTGGCGGACCTCGGTGACCAGCTGCGCCAGCTCCGAGGGGAGGAGGCTCACCTTGTGGTCGTTGCCCTCCAGGTGGCGGTCGACGGTGAGGTGCTTCTCGACGATCCGGGCGCCCAGGGCCACCGCGGCCACGGCGACGTGCCAGCCGCGCTCGTGGCCCGAGTAGCCCACCGGGCACCCACCGATGCGGGCCAGGTGCGGGAGGTAGCGCAGGTTGAGGTCGCGGTAGGGCGCCGGGTAGGTGCTGTTGCAGTGCAGGAGGGCGTAGGCGGCGCCGTGGCGCTGCAGCACGTCGACCGCCTCCACGATCTCGGGCTCGGTGGCCATGCCGGTGGAGGCGATGACCGGTCGACCGGTGTCGGCGGCGGCGGCCAGCAGGTCGTGGTTGGTGAGGTCGGCCGAGGCGACCTTGTAGCCGGGCAGGCCGTAGCGCTCGAGGGCCTCCAGGCTGTCGAGGTCCCACGGGGTGCAGAGGGGGACCAGCCCGCGCTCGATGCAGCGGTCGAACGCCCGGAACAGGTCGTCGTGGCCGAGCTGGAAGCGATCGAGCAGGTCGAGGG
>JAGRAW010000652.1 GCA_020434415.1 Bdellovibrionales bacterium | reverse complement strand
CCCGGGGCATCCGCACCACCTGCGGTTCCGCGCTGCTGGATGACTGGCAGCCCGACGTCGACGCCACCGTGGTGCGCAAGCTGGACGAAGCCGGCGCGATCCTCATCGGCAAGGTGCACATGACCGAGTTCGCCCTACGCTGGCACCGGCCCGATCAGCCCATCCCCGTGAACCCGTGGGGCGCGGACCGCTGGTCGGGCGTCTCGTCCAGCGGCTCGGGTGTGGCCGTGGCCGCGGGGCTCTGCTACGGCGCGCTGGGCACGGACACGGGCGGCTCCATCCGCTTCCCCGCCGCCTGCAACGGTGTGACCGGGCTGAAGCCGACCTACGGCCGCGTCAGCCGCTACGGCGTCTTCCCCCTGGCCGAGACGTTGGATAACGTGGGGCCGCTCACCCGCTCTGTGGCCGACGCCGCGGCCATGCTCCAGGCCATCGCCGGGGCCGATCCTCAGGATCCCACCGCGGCGCGGCGCGCCGTACCCGACTACGTGGCGGCATTGGCGGAGGGTGTGCGGGGACTGCGCCTGGGCGTGGACGCGGCCTTCATCACCGCGCAGGTGGACCCGGCCGTGAGCCGCGCCGTCTTCGCCGCCATCGAGGTGCTGCAAGCCCAG
>JAGRAW010000651.1 GCA_020434415.1 Bdellovibrionales bacterium | reverse complement strand
CTCGCTTCACCATCGCCAAGGAATGCGGACTTCCAGCGAACGTAAAGCAAATCTATCTTCAAGCAAATGAAGCGGACATCGAAGTAAACCTCTCCTCTCCAACCGGCTACCCAATGCGAATGCTCAAGAGCAGTCCTTCGCTTAGTTCTAACACCAAACCGAATTGCGAAGCGCTAGGCTACCTCCTCGATCGCAATGGCCAGTGCGCCTACCACCAAGCATGGAACAGCGCCGGAGTAGACGAAAAGGGTAGAAAACTGCCTATTCGAGAGAAGATGTGCATTTGCTACCACTTCATGAAGTACAACACCTACACCTGTGGGCAGAACGTCTACCGCTTGAAAGACACCACCACGGTTCTTCCGAACGGACAGTTCTACATCCCCAGTGCCGAGCATATCTTCAACGACTACCGCTACAGCACTGAGCATGAGATTCTGCTTCCAAGCCCTAAACAGCTTGCTCCCGAAGAGACGTCGCGAAACGGAACTGGCGGCAAGGAAGGCAGTGGTTCACTTTCCTCCTCAGGCACTGCCAAGGATGATCCAACGCTCGTAACGCTTAGCTAAGCAGCGTCCAGCAGGGCGCCCCCGACCAACTCCGCTACGTCCCTCTCAGGGTAA
>JAGRAW010000650.1 GCA_020434415.1 Bdellovibrionales bacterium | reverse complement strand
TGGACGCCGGCGCGGACATGGTCGAGACCAACACCTTCAACGCCACGTCCATTGCCCAGGCCGACTACGGCTGCGAAGCGCTGGTATGGGAGATCAACGCGGAAAGCGCGAGGCTGGCGCGTGAGGCCTGCGCTGCGGTCGAAGCACTGACGCCGGAACGTCCCCGCTTCGTGATCGGCACGCTGGGTCCGACCAATCGCACCGCATCGATCAGTCCGGACGTCAACAACCCCGGCTTCCGCAACGTCAGCTTTGACGAACTGGTGCAGGCCTACATCGAGGCTACTGAAGGCCTGATCGAGGGTGGCGCCGACCTGTTGATGATCGAAACCGTGTTCGACACGCTCAATGCCAAGGCCGCGCTGTTTGCGCTGGACGATGTGTTCGAGCGACGCGGGGCACGCTTGCCGGTGATGATCTCCGGCACGATTACCGACAAGTCCGGCCGCACGCTTTCCGGGCAGACCGCCGAGGCCTTCTGGTATTCACTGCGCCATTCGCACCCGCTTTCGATCGGCCTCAACTGCGCACTGGGTGCGAAGGACCTGCGCCCGCATACCGACGCACTGGCGCAGATCGCCGACTGCGCGGTCAGCATCCATCCAAATGCCGGCCTGCCGAAC
>JAGRAW010000064.1 GCA_020434415.1 Bdellovibrionales bacterium | reverse complement strand
CTTGCCGCAGCCGTTCGGCCCCACGACACCGATCATGCTTTCGTCAAAGTTCAGGACGAAGCGCTCGACAAACGACTTGAAGCCGAAAATTTCCAGCCGGGTTACTCGCATAAGGGAGTGCTACTCGCTGCTTGGATTGTCATCATGCTCGGGAGAGGTACCACTCTCGAGACACCGGAAGGTCCCTGAACCCTCGTCGACCACTCAACGGGAATATCTCGGAACCGTCTACTTTTAGCGACTAGAGCGCATCCAAAAACACACTCTATCGAGCGCTCATAGATCCCCACGCCCGATGAATCGGGCTCGGGATAGAAGCTGGCCCCATATGTATATATTTATTGGGACAACTTCCAGTAGTAGCGCAAACGGCGGCAAGGCGCCAGCGCGTTCGACCACCGCCTGTCAGCGTGTTGAAAACCCCCTTCCGTAGCCTCTTAGGTGCCCGCGAGCGTGTTCACCAGCGCGTCCGAGCCTTGCCGAGAATTGCGCACTACCAAGTCCGCGGCGCGATCCGGATCGCGCTCGCGAAATGCTCGAATAATTTCGTCGTGCAGCTGAATACTGTCTTCCACGGCACTGGTGTGACTGAGCGCGATCCGACAACGTTGAAACTGCTGCACCAGGCTCTTCACCAGGGAGACTAGTCGATCATTGCCGCAAGCACGGACAAATATCTCATGAAACTCGTTGTGCACCGGGATCATGCCCGCGATGTCACCCCGTGCGTAGCAATCACGTAGCTGCTCGTTGAGCTCAGCCATGCGATCGATGTCAGCATCAGCGAGGTGACGAGCTGCGATCTTTGCGGCATAGCCCTCGAGCACCTCTTTGAGCTCGTAAAACTCGCGCACGTCGCGCGCGGTAATCGGCGTCACTACCGCCCCGCGTCTCGCCTTGATCTGCAGAAATCCTTCGGATTCAAGCTGACGGAATGCCTCTCGCACCGGCGTCCGACTGGTCTCGTAGCGTTCGGCGACTTCAATCTCCTGCAGCCGAGTTCCAGGGCGCAGCTCACCTTTGACGATCGCCTCACGAAGACCGTCAACGATGCGCTCTCGAAGCGTCCGATTACCTACTGTGCTCGACATACCTGCTCCTGACTACGGTCAGGAATGTAGAGAATCCCACTATAAAAGACAAGTATACAAGAATTCACGGGACACCCATTAACTCCCGTAAGTCACTACGATTACTTACCTTTTCTTCCGCAACTACCGGCTCCGGACGAGCCGATTGCGTAGCCTCCTCAAGGCCATAAGGGCCCCCCCTGGCACGGTATGCCTCCGTGAGGCTTCTCATTCCGACTATGCTGCGTTAGATTCCGCTTTCCTAAAAACTCCCAGCTCATAGCCTGATGAAAGAATGTGCAAAGACCGGCGGCGGGACCACAGCGCTCAACGTGCTTAGCGATAGCGATCTGCTTAGCGTGCAGAAACCCGCTCAGTACCTCGGAAACGAAAGAAACGCCGTGGTTAAAGATGACAGCGCTGTCCGCTGTCGAATCGCGCTAGCATTTCCCGACGCCTATGAGGTGGGGATGTCGCATGTCGGCATTCAAATTCTCTACGATATAATCAACAAGAACGAGCAGGCCTGGGCAGAACGAGTCTATATGCCGTTACCGGATATGGAAGCGATTCTTCGAGAGAAGGCGCTTCCACTCTGCTCGCTCGAAGCAAAGCGCCCTCTCCACGAATTTGACGTAGTCGGCTTCAGTTTACAGTACGAGCTGTGTGCCACAAACATTCTCGGCATGCTCGAGCTTGGCGGGATTTCGCGCTATGCCGCTGATCGCGGTCCCGAAGAACCGATTATCATCGGCGGCGGCCCTTACTGCTATCATCCCGAACCGCTCGCGCCCTTCTTTGACGCGTTTTTCCTTGGTGACGCCGAGGAGTTCATTCCTGAACTGCTGCAAGCTATCACCCTCGGCAAAGAACGAGGTGCTTCACGCGCAGCACTCATTGCCGAGCTTCGCGCAATGGAAGGAGTCTATATCCCCGCTGATTTCTCACCCGAGCATGACTCTTCGGGCAGACTACAGAGCGTGTCTCGGATCGTCGGCGAGAAGCCGCAAATTGTCAGACGATTGCTGCCGACGATGGAAGGCGCACCGTTTCCGAAGCGTCCCGTGGTGCCGAACATCAACACGATTCATAACCGTCTCAGCGTCGAAGTGATGCGAGGTTGCGTGCGCGGCTGTCGCTTCTGTCAGGCAGGGTATCTCTATCGCCCGCAGCGTGAGCGCTCTCCCGAAGAGATTGTCGAAATTATCCAGGAAGTGCTGCCGGAGACGGGCTTCGAAGAAGTCTCCCTGCTGAGTCTCAGCACGGCCGACTACTGTTCAATCGTCCCACTGCTGAAGTCGTTGATGGATCGCTACGGCGAAGGCGATCGATTGGCAATTTCTTTCCCGTCGACTCGCGTCGATGCCCTCACGCCGGAAGTGCTGGAACAGGTCCAACGGGTGCGTCGCACGGGTTTCACCGTGGCACCGGAAGGGGGAACGCAGCGCCTCAGAGATGTCATCAACAAAGGGGTCAGCGACGAGCAAATTCTCGAGACCTGCACGAACGTCTTTCGCATGGGATGGAACGGCATTAAGCTCTACTTCATGCTGGGGCTACCGACCGAGACCGACGAGGACCTACAAGGGATAGTCGACATCGCCGGGCGCATTCGGGCGCTTCCCGATGCTCGAGGCAAGGATATTACCGTGAGCGTGTCGACCCTCGTTCCTAAACCGCATACGCCCTTTCAGTGGTCGGAGCAGATTAGTGCGCAGGAGACCATTCGACGCCAACGGCTGCTGGCGGACGGTCTTCGGCGAATCAAGGTCAACTTTCGCTATCATGATCATTTTTCAAGCTTCCTCGAAGGCATCTTCTGCCGCGGCGGTCGGGAAATCGCTCCTGTCATCGAGCGCGCCTATGAACTCGGCTGCCGACTCGATGCATGGAAGGAGCATCTGGACGAAGAGAAATGGCTTCGGGCGTTTGACGACTGCGGCATCAATCCGCATCACTATTTGCGAGAGCGCTCCGTGGAGGAACCGCTTCCGTGGGATCATTTGAGCTGCGGCATCTCGAAAGACTACTTCGCCAAGGAATACCAGCGCGCGCTTCGCGATCGTCCGACACCGGACTGTCTGACCAAGAGCTGCTCGATTTGCGGTGCCTGCGACTACAATGTCGCCAAGAACGTTCTTTGGCCTCGGCATGAAGCATTTCAGTCCGCGCACGACCCGCAACCTGTCGTCGAAGCGACACCGCTTCCAGACATCACGGAGCAGAGTCCGGTCGCCCGCTTGCGGGTGACCTACCGCAAGCTCGGCGCTTTTCGGTTCCTTGGACACCTCGAAACGGCCCACGTCATTCATCGTGCCGCTCGACGTGCGGAGCTCCCAATCTGCTTTACCCTGGGCTTTCATCCGCTTCCACGCATCGCGTTTGGCCCTCCCCTGCCCCTCGGTATCGAGAGCACCGCGGATTATTTCGACGTGCATCTTTCACAATGGGTGGCTCCCGAAGACTTCGTTGAACGGTTCAACCGCGAGCTTCCGCAAGAGCTTCGTTTGGGAGATGCTATACCGGTCGGACTGAACGCCCCCTCGCTTCAAGAATCGTTCCGAGCGATGTCGTATCGGCTCGAGTGGCTGAGCGAGCCCCAGGGCGTTTTCGCGACACACTCGAGCACCGAGGAGAGAATCGAAGCGATGCTCGCGACCGAGGTCACGCGAGCAGCGAAGGGTGGTGGACGAAAAGGAAAAGGGGGTCGCCGAAAAACCGAGAAGCGTTTTTCCTTGCGTGACTATGTCGCTGACATTCGCTTGCTTGAAGCGCCGCAGGCGCCGGCATCCGCCGTGGAGTTTACGCTGCTGTTCGACCATACCCGCGCGTGTCCCAATGCGGTCGAAGTCGCACGGGCCTGGTCCGAACTGGCTGTCGGTGATTATCGGCTCACGAAGACCGATGCCCTCTTTCGTTCCACTGATCGTCCTTCGGCGCTACAGGCTGATCCTGAAGCGGTCTGCACCCCTGCGTAACGCGCGTCATGGAAAAAGTAAGCATCTTACTCGTAGAGCCGATAACCAGCGAACGAGAAGCGCTGGCAGATCTGCTGCTCCAGGCCGAGATCAAGGCAGACCTCATCGAGAGCCGTACCCTTACCGATGCACTGGAGCTGCTGCGTGGGCATCCCTGTGAGGTGGTAGTCGTCGGCGCCGGCCTTTCCGTGGACGAACAGCTTTCCTGTGCACGTGAGACGGCAGCGCTTCCTCGACGGCCCGCGGTCGTCGCCGTTGTCGCAACCGAGGACAAGGCGCTGCACGTGCGCTATGTCGAAGCCGGAGTGCTTCGGGCAGTTCGCCGCCCGGTCACGGTCGATGCACTCGAGAAAGCAGTCATCGGTGCACTAAGCGCCGCCAACGTTCGCCAAAATGCGCTCGAACAGAGCGAGACAGGACCCCGAAATCTCCCGACGTTGCTCGAGCAGTTTGCAAACCGTCTGGAGGAAGTGGCGAAACGGCTGAAGGCGGCTGAAGCACAAGGGATGCGGGTTGAAGCAAACCCGAAGTTGGTCAAGGAAACGCTCCTAGGCGTCATTGCCGGAGCTGCAGAACCGGAAGAAAAAGCTGTCGACCACGTCGTGAAGCTGATTCTGAAGGGTCAGACGAAGCAACAGTAGCGTCTTGCCAGCCCACAGCGGGCGCTCACTCCCAGGCCTACCTCAGGCGCTCCTGTCGCTCAGTTCGGAGTCGGAGGCATCGCGGAAAAGGCGCCTCAGCGCAATCGCGTAGTGCGCGCCGGTCGCTAAAGAAAACCCTAACGCCAGCCAGAGAAATACCGTACCGGCGCGATGAAAATCGATGAAAACGCCCAGCACGTGATACGGTGAATGAATCAACAAACACACAATCGCTAGAAAGGTCCACGCGGTTTTGTGCTTCGCCCAACGACTTGCCGGCACCAAGACACCTTGCAAGGAAGCGATCGAACGCAGTCCCGTCACGATAAACTCCCGTGATAGAAACACCACCACAATCCAAGCCTGCACTCGGGGTTCTCCCGGTACTGCCGCGAGCATTACTAGCGCAGCGGTGACGAGAATCTTGTCGGCAAGCGGATCTAGCATCTTGCCTAGAATCGATTCCGCTCGGTAGATGCGGGCTAAATAACCGTCGAACCAATCAGTCACCGAGGCCGCGAGAAAAATGGCGGTCGCCCAAAGGTCTTTGGTCGGAGTCGGACTGGCCAGCAGGAATACGAATACCGGCACCGCGAACAGTCGCAGCCCGGTCAGGATATTCGGCGCACGGCGGCCGACTTCATCGCTCCAGTGTGCATTGCTATCCGCCATCGGTTCGGGTGTGGCCAAGGAATCTCAAGCCTCAAGTAGCATCGTTCACCCGGCGACCGCCGACCCCGGCAGTCGGGTCCAAATGCCGGCGGGGTGCTGCACCAGCATTCGTTGGATCGATAGCGGGAAAGCGCAGAAAAGGAAAGGGCAGCGTTGCTGAACACACCGCTAACAGCTTTTTTGACCGGTGTAATCGCAACGATAGGAATCGCGCAAACGCAGGACTCGCTTTACGTAGGTTTGCGTCTCGCTGTAGGGCGGAATGCCGCCGTAGCGACTTACTGCGTTTTCCCCAGCATTATAACCTGCAATCACGTGTACCACATTGCCGTCGAACCGCTCGTAGAGCCAGCGTAAGTAGCGGACACCGCCCACCACGTTCTCCACCGGGGAATACACATCGCTTACCCCGAAGCGACGGGCGGTTGCCGGCATGAGCTGCATCAAGCCCCCGGCGCCTTTGGGCGACAGCGCTCGCGGATTGAACGATGACTCGGCATGCACGACGGCCTTCACTAGCGAGGGTTCAAGCTTATACGAAACCGCCATCTGCCTGATGAGCTCGTCGTATTTGCTTCTTGTCGGTCGCCCGATCCACTTGGTTCCGCGGCCCGAGGAAACGAATCGGGATCTTCGGGGGCTTCGCGGCTGTATTACTCGGAAATTCTTTCCGGTTGGACGAACGCTGGTGAACGTGACCACTCCCCTTCCGCTGGTATAGGAGTAGAGCGGTCCGGCCTCGGCTGGTGCAGGCAACCAGGCACCGAACAGCACTAACGCCGGAACAGTTACCCAGCGCATACGGCCGCCCCGACCCCAGCGGCGCAACGACCGCATCCAAGTCTTCGCAATGTCTTTATCATCCGCTCGCGGAGTTTCCCGGTTTCCCATGTGCTCCAGGCCTTCTCCTCGGGGAGGTCGAAAATTTCGCCTCTCGGGCCGAGGAATGCTACAAGCGCTCTCTAACCCTTGCGTGAAAGCCCCTGCTCTACGGGCTGGGGCCGTCGGGGCAGTCGCCAAGACTTTCGGCGAACGACGTAGAATCACGCAAGAGCAATTCGTTAGCAAGATTAACAACAGCAACGCCTAAGGACTTTATCGGGTGGAGTCCTCAGATTTTTTAGTAGTTGGTTCCGGCATCGCCGGCCTCATTTATGCTTTAGATGTTGCGGCATTTGGAACCGTTACGGTTCTTTGCAAGAGCGACCCGACAGAAGGCAGCACCCGTTATGCACAGGGCGGAATCGCTAGTGTAACTAGCCCCTTAGACAGCTTCGAGGCACATATCGAGGACACCCTCGATGCCGGGGCCGGCCTTTGTCACCGCGAAATTGTCGAGATATTGGTCCGCGAGGGCCCCGAGCGAATCCGACAGCTCATCTCCCTCGGTACCCGATTCGACCGTGATCTCGGCTCGAATCAATATCAACTGGGGCAGGAAGGCGGCCACTCGGTTCGAAGAATACTGCATGCCGGGGACGCGACCGGAGCAGAGATCCAACGGGCCGTATTCGAGCACGCGGCGAAGCATCCGAATATCCGTATTCTCGCCAACCAGGTTGTCATCGACCTTATCACCGCGGCTGACGCGGGCGGTCGACGGGAGGTGCTGGGAGCATACTCCCTACAGACCGATACCGGCGAAGTCCGAACGTATCGGGCGCGTTGCACCATGCTCGCCACCGGCGGTGCAGGAAAAGTCTATCTCTACACCTCCAACCCGGACGTCGCGACAGGCGACGGTATTGCGATGGCCTATCGTGCCGGCGCAGCCGTGGCGAATATGGAGTTCTTCCAGTTTCATCCCACTTGCCTCTACCACCCGGAGGCGAAGTCATTTCTGATCACGGAAGCCATGCGCGGCGAAGGCGCGATGCTCCTGACGCAGGACGGCAAACCTTTCATGCAGGCGTACGATTCGCGTGGCGAGCTTGCGCCGCGTGATATCGTCGCCCGGGCGATTGATGACCAGATGAAACGCTCCGGCGACAAGTTCGTGTTGCTCGATATCTCGCATCGAGATCCGGAGTTCATCCGCAGTCGCTTCCCCACGATTTGCGAGCGTGTACAGCAATTCGGTTTCGACCTCACAAGTGAACCGCTTCCAGTAGTACCCGCCGCTCACTACTGCTGCGGCGGCGTCGTCAGCGACGAGTTTGGAAAAACCACTCTGCACCGGCTTTACACGGCGGGTGAAACGGCTTTCACCGGCGTTCACGGCGCTAACAGACTCGCGTCCAATTCACTGCTCGAAGCTTTGGTCTTCGCTTCCCGAGCAGCGCGCCACTCGATCGAACACCTTCCGCAGTATGCAACCGTTCCTCCCGTTCGTGAGTGGGATTCGCTCGACACCGTCAAGAGCTCCGAAGAAGTGCTTGTCACTCATACCTGGGAAGAAGTCCGCCGGATGATGTGGAACCTGGTGGGTATCGTTCGGAGTGACAAACGACTTCACTTGGCCGAACGGCGACTGCAGATAATCACGGAAGAAATCCGTGATTACTATTGGCACTTCCGCGTAACGAAAGATTTGGTCGAGTTAAGAAATATCACACAGGTGGCCGCACTCATCATCGCCTGTGGGCTGCGTCGCAAGGAAAGTCGAGGTTTGCACTTCAATGTCGACTATCCGCAACGTGACGATGAGCATTGGCGGAAAGATACCATTTTGACGAAAGACGGCGGCTGACCGGAAGCCGCAGCGCCGTCAATAGCCGCAGCGCCGTCAATAGCCGCAGCACCGGCAAAACCACAGGAGGTTGTTGCGAGAAAAACCGACCCGCAATTGCCGATATCCTGACCGAGGACGTCTGCCCCCGGCGGAAAAACAATTGCGACGACCGCCTGCTCAGCCTACTATACCCTCGTCGCCCTCGAGGGCGATCCTTTTCGTTAAACGTCCGAAATGTTTTGCCTTCCGCGACTTTGCAGTATGACTCCTCAGCGACTCAAGGTGCTCTTCGTCGTCGGCCTCTCACTACTAACGAGTGCCGCAGGCTCCGGCTGCAGTTCCTCGTTGGGTGGCAGCTTCCTCGGCCGTGACACACTATCCCGACAATCTTCGACTTCCGGCAGAGGTTCTGCGAAGCACGCTTCGCTTCCCCTCGAAGTCGACGTTTTCTCCGCGAGGGGTTTTCTCGGTGGCAGTGAATACGAACGATATGTGCTGAACGACGACGTGATGTGGCGTGAATGCGGCAGTATTGCGAAACGCTCTCCTGATGGTAGTGGGGGTGCGGCAGACATCCCGGAGGACCTCGAGGGTAATGACGTGCTGCCCGCCGATCCGAATCTTGCCATTGAACAGCGTCGAGTCGAACCTGTGAACGAAGCACAGCAGTCACTGCTGAAAGAACTAGCGCTTGCGGTGCTCGAGACCGCAGAGCACACCGACCGGAGGGAACCTCCCCCCGGATCGTTCTTCTCCCTGAGTGATCCCGGCTTGTTCGAATTGAACATTCGGCTCGGTGAGCGCAGTAGTCGGATACTGACCTCGGTGGATGCCGTCGCGGATCGGCAATCGCCATCGTTGGCAAAAGCGCACGATTTGTTCGCGACGCTTCGCGGCATCGGTCCGACAATCTGCGATGCGCCTACCTTTTTCGGTATTACTCGTCTCTCGTCCGAGTAGTTCACGGACGAAACTAGATACGCCAGGTACTGTAGGTGAAAGCCGCCAAAGCGCGGCGGTGTTGATTTCGTTCTCTGTTGATTTCGTTCTCTGTTGATTTCTTTCTCTGTTGATTTTGTTCCTTGAGGGGCGGTGGCGGCGACACAACAGCAGCACTTACGGCGTTGGCAGCGAGATGCTTTCGACATCTACCTCGCCCGTTTGGCGAATGCAGCAGGAACACCGGCTCGCGCTCCTTCTGTCCTTTGGGAAGCGACACCCGGGGCGGGAAAAACCACTGCCGCACTTACGCTCTGTAAGCACCAGAAGGAAGTCGCACAGGCGCGGCGCATCGTGGTCGTAGTTCCCACAACACACCTCAAACTTCAGTGGTCTCGCGCCGCCCACCGGCACGGCATCCAGCTCGACTACCGCTTCTCCGAGGCCAATCGTGCGCCGGCGTCCGACTTTGACGGCATCGTGGTAACCTACCAGCAGATCGGCAACCGCCCCCAGGCCTTCGCTCGCCTCAGCAAGGACGCAACGGTTGTCCTTGACGAAGTGCATCACGCCGCAGATGGACTCACCTGGGGAGATTCGCTTCGACGCGCCTTTCGTCCTGCACGGTTTATTCTGTGCCTCTCCGGAACGGCATTTCGCAGTGACAACAATACCATCCCCTTCGTCACCTATGACGAACATGGCGTCAGTCAGCCTGACTATGTCTATTCCTATGCCGACGCGATTTCAGAACGGGTGTGCCGCCCCACCGTTTTTTTTACCTACGGCGGTGAGGTCGGTTGGACCGATGGAGGCGTCGAGGTCCAGGCAGCATTCAATGATGCTCTCGATCGCACCGACCGCACTAAGCGGCTGCGTGCTGCCCTTGACCCAAGCTCGGGATGGATTGAACCGATGCTGCGAGACGCAAACGAGATGGTGTCGGCAGTCCGCCGCGAGCACCCGACCGCGGCAGGATTGCTCGTCGCTTCAAGCCAGAATCATGCGCGCATGTTGGCGAAGGTGCTGCGGGACATCTCCGGCAAACGGCCGGTCGTGGTCCTCTCCGACGATGCCGCCTCGACAGAAAAGCTGAAGACATTTCAGCAGAGCGACGAGCCGTGGCTGGTCGCTTGCAACATGGTCAGCGAAGGAGTGGATATTCCTCGTCTGCGGGTCGGGGTGTACGCCACCACAATCCGCACAAAGATGTATTTTCGACAGTTTCTCGGGCGGATCGTGAGAAGGACGCCGACACCGCGCGGTCCGCAATCAGCATTCTGCTACCTCCCGGCCGACCCGTGGCTGCGGACGCTTGCCGAGGAAATAGAAGAAGAACAGCGTCACCAAGTGTTCGCCAAGGCAGAGGATCCTTTCCCGGAGCGAGACGAAGAGGCACGCGAACGCAAAGAACCCGTGGAATCCACGTGGCGCCCCACCAGAGGGTTCAATCGCGGCGTCGATGCAGTAATAATGGGCGGCAGCCAACTGACGCTCTGGGGCGGACCGCAAAACGACTATGAGGACAGTCCCATTCGAGAAATCGAACCGGTATCGTCTGCCGGTGCACACCACGAGCAGGCAGCGCTCTCACGCGCCGAACTGAAAGAAGAGATCGTAAAAGAGATTCGTTCGCTGGTGTCACGCTACCACATTCACTCAGGGCAGCCGTTCAACCACATCCATACCCTACTTAATCGAAAGCAGTCGGTGAAAAGCCAGCAAAACTGCACCGAAGAGCAGTTGCGAGAACGGTTGCACCTGCTGCAGGATCTACTGCACAAGCGGTAGACGGCTACACCCGCCGTTCGACAAGTCGGTCAATTAGAAATGCGCCGACCGCATCTCCCCACACGTTGACACCGGTGCGAACCATGTCGAGCAAACGATCGACGCCAAGTATCAGGCCGACCGCGGCGACCGGAATGCCAATCGCTGCCGGATTGGCGGCGGTCAGGCTCTGATTGACCGCGTCAACGACGATGAACATGGTTACCAATCCCGCGCTAGGAATGCCGGCTGCGCCAATCGCTGCCAACGTTGCCGTCAGCATCACAATCAAGAGCTGCGCTATACCGAGTTCGATACCTACCGCTTGCGCCATGAAGATCACGGCAACTGCTTCATAGAGCGCAGTACCGTCCATGTTCACGGTCGCACCCAAGGGCAGCACGAGCCCTGCCGAGCGACGAGACAGTCCCGCTTCCGTCGTGGCCGCTTCAAGGGTCACGGGCAATGTCGCACTGGATGAGCTGGTTCCGACAGCCATTAGCAGCGCCGCTCGCATCTGGTATGCAAACCGAAACGGATTCGACCGGGTGAGCAAAAGCATCAGTCCCGGCAACACGAACAACGCATGGACGCCAAGGCCGAAAAGCACCGTCAACACGTAGCGTCCTATCGTGTCGGTAAAGCTACCGAGCCCGATACGACCGACCGTCCAAGCAAGGAGACTGAAGATGCCGAGCGGTGCAAACCAAAGCACAAGCTCCACCATCTTCATCACGACATCCGTCAGTGCCTCGGCAGCGCGGACCAATGGGCGAACGCGCTCGCCCAGGGCAGCAGTCACCGCGCCGAAAAACAGGAAGAATACGATCACACCGAGCGTTTGACCTGCTGCCATAGCCGCCAAGATATTCTCCGGGATCATCAGGGAGACCAAGTTGCGTAGCACTCCGACGATCCCCCCTGCCGCGACCTCTCGAGCAGCTTCGGGGACAACGCTTGCCCCAGCCGCCTGAAAGTGCACACCGTCGCCCGGCCGAACCAGCAGCACGACAAAAATCCCCACTCCCACGGCAATAGCCATGGTCGAGAAGTAGTAGACGAGGGTCCATCCGCCTAGTCTTCCGAGCGCGCGGATGTCGCCCACGCTACACACCGCGCAAAAGACGCTTCCGGCAATGAGCGGCATAATCAGCATTTTCAACAGACCGAGAAACACGGTGAGGCCGAAGAACTCGAACAACTGGAGCAGCGTGCCGTACGCATGAGCTGCCGCCGGTTGAGAAGCGGACCACGTCGGGTCGAAAAGCAACTGCCCCGTCATAGCGCCTAGAACAAGACCGGCGACAATCAGGAGTGTTAGAAGGGTTTCGGCTTTCACCGGCCGCCTCTCTGACATTTTATCCGATCAACGAACGCGCAGCAGCTTGGCGTATTCCACGCTGATGCCTTTATGGCGAAAGAGTTCTTCGAACTCCGTCGGAACGTTCCCTGCCATCCACTCGCTTCGATGAAGATCCTCGCTCCGCTCGACGAGCTGGAATGCAGAGAACTCACTCGCCTCGGCGAGAAACGTCCGGAGATAGTCGCTATGATCTGTTTTTACGGACAGGAAACCGCCCGGCTTCAGACGAGTCTGAAGGGCCTCGAGAAGCGACACGTTGAGCACACGGTGCTTGCGCCGCTTCAGTTTGTCCCAAGGCTCGGGGAAGTTGACGTAGACTCCGTCCAATGTCTCCGGACCGAAAAGCAGCGGAAGATGCTCCCCTTTCGTTCGAAGAACGATAGTGTTGTGCACCCCGGCGTCGTTCGATTTCTCCATCGTCCGAACTGCCCGCTTGAAGCGAAGTTCAAATCCGAAGAGAAGAGCTTGAGGATGCTGTCGAGCGACTTCGATGAGATGACGGCCCGATCCCGAGCCAATCTCGCAGTAGGCCTGACTCACTCCCGAGAGCAGCCGGTCAACGGCTTCCGCGTCCTTATCCCAGGAATCAAAAGAGAGCAGTCGGCCTGGATATTGATCAAGCAGCCTACGATACGGATTGACCCAGCGCTTACCTTCCACCGCCTCGACCGCTTTATTCGACAGGAGCATCTGAGGGAGAGTATTTTGGACCGTCGTTCTTCGGCGCCACCTCTCCTTCTTCGTCCTCTTCTTCGGCGGTAACCTTCTGCTTGATATACACAACCTTTTGCTTTGGAATCTTCTTCTTCACCTCTTCGCAGTAAGCTCGAGCAGCATCAGCACGTTGAACAAGCTTTTGCGCTTCCGCGTGAAGCCGCTCGCTCATATGGTAGAGCTCCTCGGCATGCTTGGCGCTTTGCTCCGCTTGCGTTGCAGCTTGATCGGCATGCACAGCGTAGCGAGCAATTTCATGTGGCAGTTCACGCTTCGGCAGCGCCGAGCTACACGCGCCGCACAGTGACGCGGCAACAACAGTGGTCAGAAAAACAGAAGTTCGATACATGAGGAAAGGCTACTTGGCGCTTTAGCTAGCAGCAAGGAAAATGGTAAAGCCGGTCGCGATCGAGAACCAATTACGGAGCAAGCCCATGGAAAAGAAGCCGCACATAGCCGACAAATCCCCTATGGTTTTCGAGATTGAGCCTGGCGGCTATTTTTGGTGTTCGTGCGGTCTTTCCAAGAAACAGCCTTACTGCGACGGCTCGCACTCCGGCACCGGTTTCAGTCCGATGTATTTCGAAGAGAAGGAGAAACGCCGGGTCGCTCTCTGTCTCTGCAAGCAGACGTGCAAGTCGCCTTTCTGCGACGGAGCTCACAAGAATCTTAAGGACGCTGACGTCTGAAGGAGCAGCCTCAGGCACCTCAACAGACCAGCCCTAGACCGCTCGTCAGCTTGCGTCGGCCGGAATCATGCCTCTGCCAGGTAGGGCATCTTCGGCGCTTTCCCGAGCAATCGGCTGTATACGGTTAGAGCGCCCCGATGATGCGCAGTGTGGTCGGCGATTGCTCCCACAACGGCCAGCTTCGGATCACCGCCCATCACGGGTCCCTCCGGCAGCGGACTGCGAAGTTCTGCTTCACTCATAGAACCGACCACCTCGATTGCTCGAGCGACAGCAGTCCCAAGCCATGATCGGGCATCAGCGACGGTCTTGCACTTGGCAAGGTCCTGCCAATGCTTCTCGAAGTCCAGGTCGAAGCCCTGCGGGCTCTGGATGCCATCAATGAACCAATCGATCGTCTGCGGAACGTGTGCAAGTTGCTGTAGAACGGTGAGCATTCCCGGTTGCGGCGCGAAGGAAGCATCGCTTTCTGTCAAACAGCTGGAGCTCCGTTCAAAGCACTCCTGAGTGGCTCGGAGCTCCGCAATCAAACCGTCTTTCAGGCCGCCAATTTTATCTTTCATCGTTGTAGCTCCTCAATGAGTAAGGGACTTCGTAGAGCGCATCCCAAAATAGAAGTTGGGACCCGTCGCTGTACTTTGGGACAACGTCTTCTTGTAGCAGGCT